>JAFCBW010000153.1 GCA_017610525.1 Candidatus Nanohalarchaeota archaeon
ATCGCCTGGATTTATAAAATAGAATGTCTCGTCCTTGATATAAAATTCAAATCCAATTTTCCCTGCTCTCTCATCCAGGAAAACTTAAAAATAAAGTAATAGACGATTCGAATTACAAGAATCGGTATCTTCTACAAAGAAGTTCTGACCTCGATTTCCTGAATGAGAGAGCAGGGAAAATTGGATTTGAATTTTATATCAAGGACGAGACATTCTATTTTATAAATCCAGGCGATACAAGTCCTCCGACAGAATCTGAGAAAAAGGTGATTTATTCACTCACATGGGGCAAGAACCTGATAAGTTTTACTCCAAAGTTGAACATAAATGAGCAGGTTACGGAAGTTACCGTGAAAGGATGGGACGTTGCCAGGAACCGTAAGATCGAAGAGACAGCAAATAGAAGTGATCTGGTCCCTGTGGAATCAGGTGGCATGCTCGGGACCGAATTTGTTCAGAAAAACAAAAAGGAAGTGATAACCACTCAGCCTGTTGAAAGCAGGAAACAGGCAAAACAATTTGCAATTGCAGTGCTAAGACGGTATCTCTATGGTTTCCTGACAGGGAAGGCAAAGACATTCGGACTGCCTGATTTAACATGCGGTAAATATGTAAAACTGAATAATCTCGGGAACAGGTTCAGTGGGCTGTATTATATTACTGCCACCACACATTCAATTAATGACAATGGATATACAACGGGTTTTGATGTAAGAAAATTGGATTTAAAGAATATCAATGGAGATTAAGAATGTCAGATCAAAATATTGGTAACCAGGGACGAAACAACATATTCGGTGTTCTTCCAGGTGTAGTAACGGACTTAAACGATTCTGAAGGAATGGGGAGGGTACTTGTAAGATTCCATACCCTGGGTTCAGAAGAAAACAGCTACTGGGCACGCATTGCTACCCTTTACAGTGGAAATGATCGCGGTATCCTTTTCCGTCCCGAAGAGGGTGACGAAGTGTTGTGCACATTTGAGCACGGGGATATTCAGTATCCCTATGTTCTGGGTGGGCTCTGGAACGGGCAGGAAACTCCACCAGACAGTGATTCTCAGAATAACAAAAAAATGATTGTAACTAGATCCGGTCACAAAATAACCTTTGATGACGGGCCTTCGGCAGAAAAGATTGAGATTGAAAGCAAGTCCGGGCAGAAGATCGTACTGGATGATTCTATACCTGATTCTGAAAAGATACAGATAGAGACCACATCAACCGGAATGGTCGAAATTAATAGTCCAGTAGGAAGGGTTGAGATCAACTGTGCGAATGCCACCATCAATGCCATGACGGGTCTGGACATCAATGCACCCATTACGCGGATTTCGGGAATTCTGCAGACGCAGCTTATACAGACACAGACTATCGTCGCAACTGCGGTAATTGGGTCATCGTATACACCAGCTCCCGGCAACACATACGGACTATGAGGTGCACATCATGACTACTATCAAAGTTCCTGAACCAAATATATATCTTCCGGAGGAGGACAGGTATTATGTAAATGATGTTGTAGTCAATGCAAGGGAAAAGCTGCATGAGGTACATCTTGGCCCGGTCGAATTACAGGACGGAACAATACTTGTCCAATCTGATATTAAAGCAGCATATTTTCTTTTTATCAAATACGACCTTGGGCCATCCGGTGTGGTGGAAAAGATATGGAGCCGTACGAATAAGAAATGGGACCTGTCAGCTAACGTTCCTGAAGACAAGCGGGATAAGAATGTCCTGATGTTTATAGAGGGGGCGGCATATCCCTGGAAGGGTCCGTTTGTTTTGATCGGAGAAGAGGGAAAGTTCATCTCTGCCAGACCATTAGAGGATTTTCCGAAATATGCTGTTCAGTCCCATTTTACTTCCCGGTCGATCAACAATAAGACCTATAACGGCAAGAGCACCCAGAGCGTGAGCATGAAGATGAAGGTGTTCCCACCTCAATTTGAAGCCAGGTTAGAGATCGAACCGGTAGATGATGTTAATTCAAAATCGATCAGTGTACTGCACGATGAGGTGGGACTGGTTAAGATCACAAGGAACCCCCATGAGATTATCATCTTGCATAAAAGCGCGGATGCAAAAATCAAACTTGATAGTTCGGGTAATATCAGTATCGATCCTTCGATTGGGGGGGAAGTGAAAATATCCGGTAAAATCACTATTAACGGTAATGTGAACATAACAGGTACTCTTAGAGTAAATGGACATTTTATCACATAATTGGGAGGAGTATTCAAATAATGCCGCAAAAATTCCTTGGAAATGGCTGGACATTCCCTATCAAAGTAAACAGCAGGGGCGGGCTTTCATATTCACAGTATGAAAAGGATGTCGAAGAATCCATTTACATAATCCTGGGCACTTCAAAAGGAGAACGGATCATGCGTCCGGATTTCGGATGCGGCATCCATGATTTTGTTTTTTCGCCTGCAGACGAGTTTACCATGCAGTCCATTAAGAACCATGTGGAAGAAGCACTCCGCGACTGGGAACCAAGGATTGATTTACTGGGAGTGGATGTGAGTCCAGTGGAAACAAACCGATTGATAATAAATATTGAATACAGGGTACGGAGCACTAATACGTTCTACAACCTGGTGTATCCGTTCTACCTGGAGGAGGGATAGTACATGCCGCTTGAGCCACCAGATCTTGATGATCGTACATTTGAAGATATCTTTGAAGAACTGAAGTCCCTGATACCACGATATACCCCGGAGTGGACTGATTACAATGAGCATGACCCCGGAATAACCATGCTGCAATTGTTCTCGTCTCTGGCCGAGGTTATGATATACAGGTTGAACAGGGTTCCTGAAAAAAATTATATTGAGTTTCTGCGATTGATCGGGGAAGAGTTAATG
>JAFCBW010000154.1 GCA_017610525.1 Candidatus Nanohalarchaeota archaeon
ATTAGTTAGTCCCCAGAAATCATTTTCGTAACTATCCACGTAGATGCTTAGAACATTGGTGCTGTTTTTGCTGGAATTGACATAATCTGTCAGATCCAGGTAGGTATCATAGGTTGCCGCAGGGTCTGTTACATTGAATATGCTCTGGTTATTAAAATAAATCTGTATGTCGTCTTTTGCGGGGTCGTTATACACATCGAGTGCGCGAAGATGCAGTGTAACGTTTTTTACATTTGCAGATCTTGGAACATTTATTGGCATTATCGCCCAAGTGCCGCGTTTTTTTACGCCTGCCTGATAACTTTCTATGTTGTCAAAATATTTTCTTTCAGAATACATGCCGGTAAGTGTTCTTTCTTCATTTGTCTTGTAGATTACTTCGATTTTTGTTCCCGGATGCAAGTGTGTGTTGAAGTCATCCTGGCTTTTAAGCATTATTTCTATTTCATGCCATCCTGCAGGGCTTGCATTTAGCTCAGTGGTGATGTCAATTACTCCGAAATCCATGTTTGTTGCTTTTCCGGCCTCTGTTTTTGTCTGGGTATAGAGCCAGTTTACAGAACCGATTAGGTCTGCGCCGCTATCTAGGGTGATGCTGTTTGAAGCGAGCGCGCTCGTGCCCCGATGTATTGAAATGTGCATTGTGGCATTGTATATCTCACTTGCATTCAGGAAGAACTTCTTTGTGATGTATACCTTGCCTCCGGGGTCGTATGAACCGCCCTCCGGGTTGAACTCAAACACCTTGGTCGCATTTTTTGTTATTTTCGAAGCCCACGCCCTTGAAGAATATCCTGCTATGACTGCATCTTTTTTATATCCGGAAATAAGCCTTGACGCTTTTGTCAGGGTAATTGCTTCTCCTGCAGGAGGCGGGTATCCAACAGAGCTGTAAAGTATGTTTTTTTCTTCGCCAATGTTGTTTGCACTTATCGCGTACCTGTAATTAGCCGGAATAAGCCCCGGGAAAAAGTCCAGGCTTATGTTTTCAACATATTCTGTGCTACCGTCTGCCCAGAGAAACCCAATGACTTCAATAAGGCTTTTATTGAGGTAGTCTTCTGTAATGTTTGTGTTTTCAAAGATTTCATCGGAAACAGGACTGCTTATCTCTGAAAATTTTGTCATGCCAAAAACCTGCATTGCGTCCTCGGTAACATAATGCATTCGTTCGTATCCTGTGTTTTCAGAAGGTATGGACGGCTTTATTACTGATGTTGCAAGAAACGCAAAAGATATGAGTGTAATTGCAATCAGCGCGTCCATTGTGAAAAAAAATCCTTTTTTCATAATATTATCTCCAGACATAAAACGAAAGTATTGCGCGAACCAGTGTGCTATCATTCTCGAAAAAGGCAATGCGCCTGATAAGGGCAAGGTCTTCGGCGTTTTGCGGTGCGTTGCCGTATGATGCAATCTGCCCGCCTGTCTGGTTCGTGATGTTTATGTAAAACTCATATGTCTCAAGACCGAAGAGGGACCGGGCATCAGCATAGTTTACGGTGAGCAGGTTGTCGAAAAGTGTTCCGTTTATCACATGGTCTTTGCTTGAAATTCCTATTTCCTCAATACTCTCATTTGTCCAGCCATTTGGAACTCCGCTTGTTTTCACAAGAGTGTCAGCCGCAATCATGGCTTTTTTCTGCATCCTGTCAATATCAAAGCTCCATGTCTTTTTGCTTTCCGCTACGTTCCAAAGAGATATACTTGCTATTAAGACTACTGCGAAAATCGACAGGCTTACTACATAATCTGTTGTGAGTGTCTGACCTTTTTTCATAGAAGCACACTTAGCACTGGATTATACTTACATTATCTTTGACATTGCTGATGCTATTGCATCCGGGAATGATGTTGCCTGAAATATTGGAGCTGATTGTGTGGGATGAGTACGTTCTGTTGTTTACATCAATTAAGACCATGCCCGTTCCAATACGTATGGAATAATTTTGTCCATATATGTTTTCATAGAGGCTGATGTTTCTTGAGTAGCCATCGCCAGAGCTTTTGGCAAGGCTTAATTCAAAGGCAATTCTCTCGATTATCTCTGCTGCGCGAAACTCTTCCTGTCGGTTTATTACGTTTATGTCTTTTTTTAAGATCCCCAGATAAAAAGCAGAAAAAACCAGCAGGGAAAACGAAATATATGTCAGAAGCTCAAGACCGGATTGCGCACATCTTCTCATGAAATCACTGTAATATTCACTTTGTCATACATTGCTTCGATTCTTATTTTGTGGCTGCCTGATGACGTGGACAGATTGCCTGTTACATTGTAATCAAGCATTGAGACAAGGTCAGATGACCCTTCTGCAGAGGGGACCTCTATAAGAATCATTTGGTTGCCAACAATTGCGCGCACAAGGCCTGCAGGGAGTTGAATAGTTATGGTCATTGTTGCCGGAGGTCCCTGTGCGTGGACGATGTCTGACGCAGCAGCAATCTTGTTTTTTGCCTCCATGGCAAGCATCATTCGGGTATCGTTGTTAAGGTCTTTTATGTGCTGCTGCGCCACGAGTATTATCGGGGTCAGAAGCAGGAGTGCAATTCCGACTATGGTTAGGTACTCCATTGCGGCCTGACCAGACATATTTTTCTCTCGAAACATAACATACATTATATAAATTCTTTCTATTATAGTTTATATGGGTCTGGTAGAAAAAGGTCCTGAAAATGGGCATGGCGACAGTTCGCCGTAGTGAGAATTGATTTTTATGAGTTCCTGGAAGAATACGCTGCTTGAGACCGGAGTCGACCGCCTGCTGAAGATTGTTTCTGAAAAAGGCAGGTATTCTGCAAAGGATGCGGCAAAAAGGCTGTCAGTCTCTGTTGATACAATAGAGTCTTGGGC
>JAFCBW010000155.1 GCA_017610525.1 Candidatus Nanohalarchaeota archaeon
AGGCATGAGGAAGCAGTACGCCTTTTTTCATTGCATATAATGTCTGACCAAGCAATGAAACAGCTTGGAAATCCATCACTCTATCCAAAATTTCCATGATTTTTCACAAACAGACTCACAGGATAGGGATGTTAGAAACGCATCCCGGCACTTACAGGAATTACTGAGCATAAAGTCAAATGCAGAATACGGTGAGAAGCTGATGACCGAAAAGAGCGCCATATTAGCAAAAAAACATGCTGACCGACTCTTTGATTTTGTACAAAGCAAAATATTAATCTAACCTCTGGACACATCCAAACTCAAACTCTCTAACTATAACAAATATCCAGAAAATTCCGAAAAATCTTCGCTCCATGCACCCCGCTCTTCTCAGGATGAAACTGCAGCCCGAAAATCGGCTTCTCAGCATGAAACACCGCCTCAATCCTGTCCTTTCGCGAAGACGCAGCAACAACAAGTTCGCAAGGCACATTCTTAAGATACCGCGAATGATGCTCATACACACGAATCGCACCCGGCAACCCCGCAAATATTTTCTCTTTAGAAAGAATCCTCACCTTAAGATTAGGAATCCACGAATGCTCCTTAAGCTTCACAAGCTCAGCCCCGCACGCAGCCCCGATAATCTCATGCCCGACACATATCCCCATAATCGGCACATCATAATTAACAAGACAGGCAATATCTGCCCGGATAGAATTAAAAGTGATCTTCTCATCAAGAACCGGCACCCCCCCGGACAATATCACTCCCTTGTACTTCTGCTTATCAAGAGTCTTCAGAAGCGCCTTCTGGTCCTTAGTAACATACTCAACCTCCTGTTTTTTCAGGATGCTCTCAATCAAAGGCACATTCTTGCTATGATTATCAACAATAAGTATCATAATTATATTTTGGCGCCACAGCATATAAATAGCTTTACACAAAATTATCCGCAAGCGAAGCATCACTTCTTAGCATCAACCTCATCCTGCAGCTCTTTCACAAACTCATCAAGCCCGACATTAAACCTGACCTTGCCCTCTCGCGTCCGCGATGTAATACACTTTTTATCAATCTCCTTATCACCAAGCACAATCATATAATTGATCTTCATAAGCTGCGCATCGCGGATCTTATGCTCGACCTTCTCCTGCCTGTAATCTGATTCCACCCTGAACCCACTATTTTTCAGAACACCCAAAACATTCTCAGCATACTCCTTATGCCTGTCTGCAACCGGTATCACCTTAACCTGAACCGGCGAAAGCCACATTGGAAACGCCCCTGCATAATGCTCAATCAGGATACCGATAAACCTCTCGAAACTGCCAAGAACCACCCGGTGAATCATCACCGGCCTGTGCTTCTCATTATCCTCGCCAACATAAGTCAGGTCAAACCTCTCAGGCATCAAAAAATCAAGCTGCACAGTCCCGCACTGCCAGCTCCTTCCAAGACAGTCCGTCAGGTGAAAATCAATCTTCGGACCGTAAAATGCCCCGTCACCCTCGTTAATCTTATACTCGATCCCCTTGGAATCAAGCGCATCCTTCAATGCATCAGTCGCAGTCTCCCAAATCTCATCACTTCCCATCGCCTTCTCAGGCTTCGTAGAAAGCTCAATACGATACTCATACCCGAATATCTTATAGAAATAATCCACAAGCTCAATCACGCCTATGACCTCATCCTTGATCTGCGACGGCATCATAAAAATATGCGCATCATCCTGCGTAAAACACCGCACCCTAAACAGTCCCGCAAGCACACCCGAAAGCTCATGCCTGTGCACCATCCCCAGCTCAGCAACCCTCATCGGAAACTCCCTGTAGCTGTGTATCTTCTCCTTGTAAAGAAGCATCCCTCCCGGGCAATTCATCGGCTTCACAGCATACTCATCATCATCAATCTGGGTAAAATACATATTATCCTTATAATGGTCCCAGTGCCCTGACTGCACCCACAGCTTCTTATTAAGAATCAGCGGCGTCTTAACAACAACATATCCTCTCTTCGCATGCACCTCGCGCCAGAACTTTTCAATCTCATTCCAGATAATGCACCCCTTTGCATGAAAGAACGGGAACCCCGGCGCCTCGTCATGGACACTGAACAGATCAAGCTGTTTCCCTAGCTTTCGGTGATCCCTCTTCTCAGCTTCTTCAAGGATATGCGCATAAGTATCCAGCTCCTTTTGCGATGCAAAAGCAGTACCATAGATCCTTGAAAGCATCTTGTTCTTCTCATCCCCTCTCCAGTAAGCTCCCGCAACCTTCATAAGCTTGAATGCCTTGACGCATCCGGTACTTGGTAAGTGCGGTCCCCGGCAAAGATCTGAAAAATCCCCCTGTCTGTAAAAGGATATAATGGAATCAGAAAGATCGCTGATAAGCTCATTTTTATAGGGATTATCCTTATACTGCTCAAGCGCCTCTTTTTTGGACATCTCAAATCTCTCCAAAGGCGCATCCTTCTTGATGATCTTCTTCATCTCAGCCTCAATCTTTTCAAGATCCTCAGGCGTAAACGGTTTTTCTACATCAAAATCATAATAGAACCCATTCTCAATAGCAGGGCCGATAGTTGGCTTCACTCTTGGAAACAATTTAAGCACAGCCTCAGCCATCACATGGCTTGCAGTATGGCGAAGTATCTCCAAAGCCTCAGGAGACTTAAGCGTAATTATCTCCACTTTGGCATCATTCTTTATTTCCGCGCAAAGATCACAGGCCACACCATCAATCTTGCCTGCAATCGCCGCCTTCGCAAGTCCCGCGCCTATCCTTTTTGCAACATCAAGAACCGTCGCACACGCATCAACCTTCATCTTGCTTCCGTCAGGAAGAGTAACCGTAACTTCATT
>JAFCBW010000156.1 GCA_017610525.1 Candidatus Nanohalarchaeota archaeon
ACCCATACTTTTATTCATCTCTTCCTGAATTGCTATCATAAAAGCAGGTTCACCAGTAACGATTGTGGATGTGCCTGGCGGGAAATTCGCCCATGTAACTGCAGTTTTGGTCTCTGACAGCACCCATTCCGTATTCTCAGTCGTAACATCCCCTCTCATTTCAATCATAACAATTGCGTGGCGGTCATCAGGCATCAACTGGGCAAGATATTCCTCAGGAGTGTGGGAAATAATCTGTTGGATGGTATGTCTATCTTCGGGTATATCGGAATGACCGTACTGCTGGGATGCAAAATCTTTTATGATCGTGGCGATGCTGAATGTACTTTTGACATATTTTTTGCCTTCCATCGATGTTCCCAGTCTATCCATAGCTTTCAATATTTCAGGGTCAGAAATGTCATCTGATTCCACAAGAACGATTATTGCCTCGGCACCAAAATTATTTTTATAAAGATAATCATAATCTCGATACAGTTCAGAAGATTCTTCGACAAAAGTATCTTCACCAGTTTCAGTACTGATTTTTCCGGCACCGTAGAATGAGACAAATATTAAAAGAAAAGCTACCAGAAGGATTAACAAAGTGCGTTTTTCTATGAATATTCCGATTTTTTCGTAGATGTCTTTTATGGACAAATTCATACAATGCTTCTGTATCAGAATAGTATATAAATCTTTTTGTTATTAAAATAACAACAAATGTGTTTTAATTATTATTACAAAAACTATATGTGCTATAAATACACATGATAAATATTCAGTGAAAACAGTATATATCGGGTATAGTAGAAATGAAGGAAACAAAATCAATTTGCCCGGAATGCCATAAAACAATTTATGCATCGGTATTTGAAAAAGATAACAAGATGCTGATCGAACAGATCTGTCCACAGCATGGCAGGTTCGAAGATGTGTACTGGAGCGATGCAGCGCTCTTTCACAAATTCGACAAATACTGGCACACCGGAAGCGGTCTCGAAAACCCGATGAATGAGGAAAACGAAGGGTGTCCAGACGACTGCGGTATCTGCCCGAACCACAAAACAACGACCATCCTGGCAAATATCGATGTAACAAACCGGTGCAACATGTACTGTCCCGTCTGTTTTGCAAACGCAAAGAGGTCCGGCTACATTTATGAGCCAACAATTGATCAAATAAGGGATATGATGCTTATGCTTCGAAGTGAAAAGCCGGTTCCATGTTATGCCGTACAGTTCTCAGGCGGCGAACCGACGGTTCGCGATGATTTACCTGAACTTGTCGCAATGGCACATGATCTCGGATTTTTGCAGATACAGATTGCAACAAATGGACTACGGCTTGCAAAAAGCGTGGAGTTTGGAAAAAAACTGATGCATGCAGGTCTTAAGACAGTCTATCTTCAGTTTGATGGGGTGTCCGAAGAACCGTACCGGAAACTGCGCGGTTTCAATGCCTTTCCCATCAAACAAAAAGCAATCGAGAACTGCCGCAGTGCGGGAATTAAAAGTATAGCACTGGTTCCCACAGTTACAAAAGGCGTGAACGATCACGAGGTTGGGGACATCATCAGGTTCGCGGCAGATAGGCTTGATGTGGTCAAAGGCGTGAATTTCCAGCCGGTATCATTTACAGGTCGGATAGATCAAGACAAAAGGGAAAAAAGCAGAATCACGATTCCGGATATCATAAAACTCGTCGAAGAACAGACCGATGGTGAGATCCCGGTGGATGCATGGTATCCAGTGCCGGCTGGGTTGCCAATATCCCAATTCATCTCAGCGATGCGTAAGATGCCAGTACCTGAAATCACTGTACACCCTCATTGCGGCGCAAGTACATACGTATTCAAAGAAAATAAACGATTGATCCCAATTACAGAGTTTGTTGATGTCGAAGGACTGCTGGAGTTCGTGAATGAAGCAAAAAGCGAACTAAACGGAAATGGTTCAAATTTAAGAACCAAATTAAAGATGATACAGAGGGTGCCGAGTTTTTTTGATAAAAAGAGTGCTCCGAAATCTGTAGATGTTACTAAATTATTGATTGATATTCTCAAACACGGTACTGATGAAGCTACAAAACAGTTCCACAGGAATGCCCTTTTCCTCGGAACCATGCATTTCCAGGACATGTATAACTTTGATTTAGACCGTGTGCAGCGCTGCGGCATCCATTATGCCACACCGGACGGCAGGGTGATCCCGTTCTGTACCTATAATTCACTGTACCGCGAACAGGTTGAGAAGAAGTTTTCAAGACCGCTGGACTAATAAATGTTATTGGAAGTATTAATATGACTATTGTCAATTATATTATCGATGATAATATAGTGAATAAACTGACTACAAACCGAAAATGGCTTGATTCTTACATGCCGGCCATGGTAGAGTATGTTGAAAAACAGGGTTTTGATGTTGTCTTTGACAGGGACTCGGATTTTGATCTGATGCATATCCATATACCAATGGTATAGGCATACCGCTTATCTACAAAAAACAACAACGGAAGCCACAAACCTGCTATTTTTCACGGGCATATGACTGAAGATACTTTTATGGTAGGCTGTAAGATGAAATATCTTATAAGAAAATGGATAAAAAGAATAGCCCAAGAATCAGATATAATCCTGTGTCCCTCACATTCATCAGCAGAATATTATCAAGATCATCTTCCAGAGAAGGATATAAGGCAGTTAAATTACGGGATCGATCTTGATCGGTATGCCTATTCTTTTGAAGACGGACTTAATTTCAGGCAGAGGTACAAGATTGGAAAAGACGAGACAGTAGTATGTTGTGTGGGAGGTTTTACACAGCGCAAAGGTGTAGGTGATTTCTTGGAA
>JAFCBW010000157.1 GCA_017610525.1 Candidatus Nanohalarchaeota archaeon
TACAAAACCCGGTAATTTTACTCACCCGATTCTATTAAATCCCTAAGGATAAAGTCATTTGTTGTAATCATAATAACGATATATAACACAATATTTAATGTCAGGTCGATTTGCACTCCAGCGCAAAACAGACAACACTACTAACTAAGAATAACCAGCAAACTTTAAAAATCCATTACACACAGATAGTAACACAAACCCCCACAGAGAGTGTCAACAACCTCAAAATCCACAATAATCTATCCTGATACACTCCTGCTCAATGCAATTCATCGCGACATCCATAAAGAAAAATACGACGCATCACATCAATTTACGCACACAACTCATCGCGCCACAAAAACAACAAAAACACATCACATCTCCCTCAATATCGCGCAATTCAGCAAAAATTACATGTGCAAAGACATATAATATTTACTACCCTCTCGTTAACAAAAAAAGAGACATAGGTGATTATATGAATAACTATAGTATTGAAACAGTCCCTAATCCAATCGATATTGACGGACCTGATTGTTTGGAAATTAAATTGAGAATTCCAATAGGTGATTCCAGAGAGTACATAGATACCCTTGTTGATGAGATTAAGAACGGCTACCCCGCGACAATTGTAGAAGAATTAGAGGTTTTGGGAAGCAGGACCTTTGCAGGATATGTATTAACCATGCCAGAAACAGATCTCCCCGATGGACTAAAAAGTTTACTCCAGAAAAATGAATTCGAAAAGTACTGAATAATTCAGCTATCTCTTCTTTGCATAGTATAATATCAGATAATCAATCTCAAGCCGCAAAACCAGAAATACAAATCAATCCTTGATAGCCACCGGACTACCGCCCGCATGCCAACTCATCCTCGGCCTCATCCTAAGCTGTATGATCCTCTCGGAATTATCATCAAGAACAATCGCAGCCCCCTTGACCCGCGGAAGCGCATCATAATAATCCGCAATACCATACTTCTGATACGTCTGCATAGTACCTGCAAGCGCATTAATATCATCACTCGACGTCAGCCTGTGCGAAATCACAAGATCGCACTGCGAAATCGCCTCTTGGTGAAGCTTATTAGGCATCTGCGTCGCAAGAACCAAAGACACACCCGGCTCCCTGCCGATCTTCACCCACTGCAAAAGCGGACCAGACGCAGGCGTAATCCCCTCTGCAGGCAAAAACTGGTGCGCCTCATCAATCAACATCCACGTAATCGGCATATGCCGCGTTGCCTTAGACCCGCTCATACCCTCAAGCTCTTCCTGCCTCCTCGCCTTCATCCTCTCCTCAAGAATCTTACGCGCAAGCAGCCCCACCACAAGCGAATTCACAGACCATCCGCCGCTCGACAGCCCGAACTGGCTCACATCAATAATCGCAATCCTGCCCGGCTTAATTATATCAAAAATAGAAGTCCCCTTTGGATTAAAGATGCCCCAGCTCTGCGCAACAATAAATCGGTTCATCAGCGCCTCCTTAGCCACATGCTCAACATCCTGCTCCTTAATCTTTTGAACAATATCCTCAAGCGAAAAATCATCCCTCTCCTCATTCATAAACTTAATGACCTTAGCAAGCAAAAGCCCCATCTCTGTATCAAGATCAATATTAAACGTAAGCGCCCACGAGCCAATATCAAGCTCACTCGGCTTGAAACTATACGTCCCGTCAAACGGGATCTTGTTCTCATTAAAAAGAGGCACCAGCCCCTCCGGAATCAGCGTATCCACAGGAAACCCCTTTGGCTTCAGGCGCCACAATGCAAGAAGCTGAAAATCACGCTCATTCGGCTCCTTCATAGACCAGTAAATACCCATGGTATCAACAATCAAAGCAGCCATATTCATCCTGATATCATCTGGCTGGCGTGCAATCTCCTCTGCAATAGACCCCATAGAATACGACTTACCCTGACCCCTCTTCCCGAAAAGCCCGATAATATGCGGCATCGCAAGATCAAGACGCACAGTAGTCGTCATATGCTGCTCCCCTTTCCTGCCAACATAATGCCTTCCGATAACCCCCGTACCCCTGTTGCCATACTTCTCAAGATCAGCCGGGCTTCTGCCGATAATAATCTCATGCATAACTCATTATATGGAATTCGTAAGATATATATGTTTACCGCACAAGATAGACTAATCATGAGACTCGAATCAATCCTCAAAGACAAAGACGTGATAGACAACCTGTCATCCCTCCTGGAAAAACACACAGTCGGCACAGAAGTTGAATTCGACAACACAGAGATAGACATCAAAGGCCACAAAGCCATCCTGAATGGCAGACTAAATATCAAACTAATAAAGGTGATATAAAATGGTAAAAGCAAAAATCAAACTGGACGACAAACACATCTGCAGCGCACACCTGAAAGACAAAGCCATCCACATCTCCGTAAACAACTTCCCAAAACTCCTGACATCACCGAGATTCGTAAAACTCGCCCTCTCCCTGAAAGCTACAACAAAAAACACAGAAACTAAAGAAAAACCCATGGACATAAAATTCGACACCAATTTCATCAAAGGCATATTCTCCAGATAATAGTCTTCATGAAGGATTGACAAACAGCATAGTACACTGAACCTTCCGGTCTTTAGGCAGCCGTTCACAAATATTCCTATCATCCTTCAGGACAGCAATAGCAGAATAGCAGGGATACCTGACACCATCATCAGATACCTCATCGCAAATTGATTCATCTCTTTCTCTCATCGCAGCATCTACAAAACACTCGTCCCGCTCATCGCCATACTCCATCTCACCACAAGTTGCAACACCCTCGAAGAAACCACTCCTGCCCAGCAGAATAACAGCGACACTAAGAA
>JAFCBW010000001.1 GCA_017610525.1 Candidatus Nanohalarchaeota archaeon
TCCACTGTGGACAGTACGACTCACATCTTGTGATACTTTATCTTTATAATTAATTTGAGAAGCCAAAGGGTCTAATGCTTCTTCCATGCGCTCTTCAACAGTCTTATAAACGCTCATAACATCACCACCAACATATAGCAAAAATACATATAAATAACTTTCGCTTCCACACAACAACTTGGTGAGGTTGCGCAATCTCCACGTAGAGTGTCTACAGATAGCATTTGTTGACCATAGGGTAAATACTGAAAACAATATCAATCAATACAATTCTCAATAGTGGTGTAACATCACCTAGTACCTTCAAGACAACAAAAACAATAAAAACCCCAAAACCCAACAAAAACACATGGAAACACCACTTGCCACCATCGGCATACTCCTAATCTTTGCAGGCATAATCTTTCTCATAATCAGCGCAGCACAATCAACAGACATAAAATCCGGCGGCGGCACAGTAATCTTCATAGGCCCAATCCCCATAGCCTTAGGAACTGACAAAGGACCCTGACAGCCCTCATCACAGGAATAATAATCTACCTTCTGTTCATAATCTATAGAAACAAAATATATTAAGGGAAAAAAACAAAACAACAACAATGAACCATTCAATAAAAACAGGGCTTAGCTTTGGCCTGACCTCCGGCATAATCACAACCCTGGGGCTGATGATAGGATTATATTCAGGCACCCACTCAAAACTCATTGTCCTTGGCGGCATATTGACAATAGCAATAGCAGATGCATTCTCTGATGCACTGGGCATCCACATCTCCGAAGAATCAGAAAACAAGCACACAACAAAAGAGATATGGCAGTCAACAATAGCGACCTTTTTATCAAAATTCGCCTTCGCACTGACATTCACTATTCCCATCATACTACTCAGTCTTGACACAGCAATCATAGTAAGCATAATCTGGGGCCTGTCAGTACTAAGCATCCTCAGCTACAGTATAGCCAAAGAACAAAAAGCAAACCCATGGAAAGTTATAGGAGAGCACATGGCAATCGCACTGATAGTCATAATCCTGACACATTATACCGGCGACTGGATATCAAAAACATTCATCTAGCCCTGTCCAACCCTCTCAACCACATTCACAGAATGATCCCCGATCCTCTCAAGATTATGCAAAACATCCGTAAAAATAATCCCCGCAGCCGGGTTGCACACCTTCCTCCTCAGCCGCACAATATGATTATGCCCAAAATCCTTCTCATTCTGGTCAATCACATTCTCAAGTTCCCTGACCTTTTTAACCCTCTTCAAATCCCCTGCCTTAACTGCCCAGACAGCAGTCTGATAAATCAAAATAGAATTGCCAAACATTAACGAAATTTCCTCACGCGCATCCCTAGTAAAAGTCACCTTCTCATCCTCCATCTCTTTCGCAGCCTCAACCAGGTTAATCGCATGATCCGCAACCCTCTCAAAATCAGTAATATTATGCTCAAGCGCAGCAAGGCGGCGTGCATCCTTCTTCGTCAACTGGCCCTGCGAAAGCTTTACAGAATAAGCACTTATCGCCTTGAGCAGCCCGTCAACAACATCCTCGTGCTTATAAACTCTCTGTACAAATTCCTTCTTATTCTCAAGAAGCACCTTTCGCGAATCCTTAAGCATATCAAACGAGATTTTCGCCATGCGCATGACTTCCTTCTCCACACAATCAAGAGCAACTGACGGCATCCTAAGATGATTATTATCAAGAAATTTAACGCCACTATCCACAATAATCTCTTTGCCGGGAATAATTTTTTTAGCCATGACTATGAAAACCGGTATAAAGAAGAGAAATACCAACGTACTCGTCACATTGAAAATCGTATGCGCATTAGCAATCTGCCTCGGCACATCTGCCCCCATAGACGAAACCCCCTGCGTAACAAGCGAGATGAACGGCAGGAAAAGCAGAACACCTGCTACATTAAACAACACATGAAGAACAGCAGCCCTTTTCGCAGACTTCGTAGCACCGTACGACGCCAGCAAAGCAGTGACACACGTACCGATATTCGCACCCATAATAAGTGGTATGGCCGCACCTAGCTCTATCACCCCCTCCTGCGCCATCGCAATGACAATCGCAGTCGTTGCACTCGAACTCTGTATCATCCCGGTAAATATGGCACCTGCAAGAATACCAAGCAAAGGCGTCTCACCGAACCGCGCAAGCATACCAATAAAATACTCAGACTCCTTCAGGGGCGCAACACCCCCCTTCATAATCTCCATACCCAAAAACAACAACCCAAACCCGAGCAAAATCTGACCGAGATACGAATCATCCTTTGACTTCACAAAATAAACAAAAGCACCAATCGCAATAATCGGTAGCGCAAACTTCCCCACAGGAAACGCAACCAACTGTGCAGTCACAGTCGTACCGATATTCGCACCGAAAATAATCCCCGCAGACTGCTTAAGAGTCATGATCCCTGAATTGATCAAAGACACAACAACAACAGTCGTAATACTCGAACTCTGTATGATACCAGTCACAGTACATCCGACAAAAGCCCCTTTCAGCGGCGTGTCAGTAAACTTCTTCAGGAGATTCTTGATGCGATCGCCTGCTGCTTTTTGCATGCCGCCAGACAAAAGAGAGATACTATAGAGAAACAGCCCTAATCCACCGAATAAGCCGAACAGCACCTCGATACAATCCATAACATCACAGAGAGTCAGTATTTTGGAGCACAGCCAATATCAGATATCGGACAGGCACCACATATTACTTTTTATGTAAAACAGTTAAATCAGTAAATATTAGATGATTTTAAGTTATTGTAATCTTTTAGTAACACATATCTCTGTGAAGATTTATATATTTGATTTTATCCATGATGTTTGCGACACTGAACTTTAACGTACGAAATAAGACAGAAGATATTTGATAAGATAGAATGATCACAAAATACGCATTTTTTTCGCTTCTTTTTTCAGGTTTTTGTTATTATTTTATTGTGATCCTGTTCCAGAGAGCGTTGATATCGCACGCACGTAACCTGCTATTTCGCGAGTATCTTCGTCAATCTTTCTTGGATTAATCTTTCCCAGATATTCTGGACACAATTGATTATCAGGATTATCTGATTTAACTAAAAAGTCTTCAATCAAATCTATTTTTTGACTAACCAGCGCATCCAGCACGGCAACCGTTTCCCTTGCGTATCTTAGATCCTCTGGAGTCATGTATATTGGGTCACATCCACCAGATTTATTCCGTACATATGTGTACAGATAGCAATAGTTCTGAAGATTCGACCCTTTTGACTTAAAAGAGTATTTTTCTGCCTGCTCAAGATAGTAGTCTCTAAGGTCATCCTCACCCAGATCCTCAAGCGACAGATTCGGCACAATTACACCGATAAGCTCAAAGCCATACTGACGGTTCATAGACAATATCCTTAGTCTCTTCAGCGTTTCATGGGGCGAACGTGAGGGAATATTTACCATATTTATCATCCATCTATCAGTAGTACGATATGCCGCACTTCGAGTCTTCTTATGGGTAGTAACACATAGGATAGACATTTTTATAAAGGTACTTGTTTAGACAATTTTCTAGAAATATATACAAAAAATGAAAAATGTGATACAATGAGCGAATATCCTATGATGTGCGGCCTTGAGACCCATGTGCAGCTACCCTCAAAAACAAAAGTATTCTGCGGGTGCGAAAACCCAGTAAACTTAAAAGACGATCCGGACCCGAACACCCTCACATGCCCCACATGCCTTGGAATGCCTGGCTCAAAACCGCGCATGAACGAAAACGTCGTCCGGCTCGCATTAAGAGTAGCACTTGCACTAAACTGTAAAATCGCAGGCGACATGTTCTTCTCAAGAAAAACCTACTTTTACCCTGACATGAGCAAAAACTTTCAGGTCACCCAGTTCGAAATCCCCCTTGCGACCGAGGGTATAATCGAAATAGACTCAGAAGGCAAAAAGAAAAAAATCCGCATACGAAGAATCCACATAGAAGAAGACCCCGCAAAACTCATCCACGAAACCAACAACACCCTCGTAGACTACAATAGGGCAGGCATACCCCTCATAGAGATTGTGACAGAACCGGACTTCACAAGCCCGAAAGAAGCAAGAACATACCTGTCCAAACTCGCACAAATACTCGAATACCTCAACATCTACGACCCGGATTCAATGGCATCTATGAAGACAGATGCAAACATCTCCATAATGGGCGGCGAGCGCGCAGAAGTCAAAAACATCACAGGCACAAAAGAAATCGAGCGCGCCCTAAGCTTTGAGTACATCCGCCAGAAAAACATGTACAAACGCGGCTCAAAAATAGTGCAGGAGACGCGCAGATGGCTCCCTGAAACAGGCATCACGAAACTCATGCGGACAAAAGAAACAGAAGCAGACTACGGCTACATATTCGAGCCGGATCTCACGGAAATTACCATAAAAGAAACAGAAAAGACCGAGACAAAAAAGCAGATACCTGAACTGCCTGACGAAAAAAAAGCGCGATTTGTGAAGCAATACAAAATCAGTCAAAAAGCATCAGAAGGCATCACATCAGAACCACGATTAGCAGACCTCTTCGAAAACGTTGCCAAAAAAGTAAAAACAGATATTGCCGCTTCATGGATTGCCGGACCCCTCCTGAAAACCCTCAACTACAACAATCTGACATACAAGACATCCGGCCTCAAAGAAAAATGGATAATAGGCCTCCTGCTTGACTTCCAGAACAGAAGATACTCAGACCTGACAACAGAGAGAATACTGCGCAAAATTGTTGACGACAAGCAGGACCACATATCGATTGCGAAAAAATACAACTTCTCTGCAATTGACACAAAACTTGACCTCGAAAAAATAGTTGCAAAGATTATCAAATCCAATGAAAAAGCAGCAAACGACTACAAAAGCGGAGACGATAAAGTACTAAATTACCTTGTAGGACAGGTCATGAAAGAAACAAAAGGCGCAATTGACGCAAAGACCGCAAGGGAAAAACTCATAAGAAACCTTAAATAATTCACCGTTCATTCTTTGTCTGGACTCGTAACTCAGTGGATTAGAGTGCTTGGCTTCGGACCAAGCTGTCGGGGGTTCGAAACCAGGATAAGCAGATGCTTTCTGGCGTAAATCCCTCCGGGTTCGCCATTTTTCCTTTTAGGCAAAAACAGGCAGCGGTTACAATACCTTAAAACATATATAAATAACCCACCCATATATTACTGGTGCCAAAATGACCTCCAAACTCATATTCGCAGTAGTCATCCTATCACTTCTACTTACTCCTGCCTCTGCATACTCAGAAGAGCCATACACAATAAACATCCACTCCGACAGGGACGCGATACTCGCAGGCCAGAGAATCACATACACAGCAAACCTGACAAACAATCTCAACCGCACAGACACAGTTGAACTGTCAATCACCGGGGACCCCCAGACCACATGGGTCACACTAAACGATTACTCCATAAGGCTAGACCAAAGCGAAACCAGGGAATTCATATTCTATATCAGCCCCCCGTATGATACCCCTGTAAGCAAATACCTATTCCGCCTCAAAGCAACCTCAAAAAACAACACCCAAGACAGCATATCAAAAGACATCAACATGTATGTGATTGAAGTATCAAAAATAGACATCACAATTTTTGCTACAGACAAAGACTATTACCTTATCGGCGAAAAAGTGACGCTGACCACAGGTGTCAAAAACCTTGGGACCGGCAAATCACGAAATGCCACACTAAAAGTAGAGCTGACAGGCCTTTCCGCAGGCCAGAAAACAATAAACATACCACCGCTTGAAGTAGATCAGGAACACATGGAAAAAATAGAATACACATTCAACAAACACCATGACAAAGGCACATACGAACTTAAAGGCACACTCCTCGACGAAAGTGGCGTAGAAATCAATACCTCAACTACTCTCTTCGAGATAGAAAAAAGGGCTATAATCAAACAGAAAAGAGATGAATCATCAACAATACTCGAAAAAACAATCACATTACAGGCAACAAACAATGGAAACGAGAAAGGGACAATCCGTATTATAGAAGACAAATCAAAAATACCCCATGTTATTGAGTTTGACAAAGCGCCGGATGAAGAGACACTTGACGGCGACGCAAAATACATCTGGACATGCGAACTGGAACCGCTCGAGACATGCACAGTGACATACAAAATAAAACACTGGGTATACGTCGTGGTATTCATCGTCATGATTGCCCTCATATTTGCGATACTAAACATAATAGAAAGACCACTTATCACAAAGAAATGCGAAAAAGGAAGGATACGCACTGTAACCATAGAGATAAAAAACAGAGCCAGACAGCCGATAGATGACGTATTGGTTCAGGATCTGATACCGACAATGTTCAGTGTTGCAGAAAGCAGCACCACAATAAAGCCTGCATCAATAAAACGCAAAAAAAACGGAACCCTGCTCATATGGAAACTTGGTAAACTGGCGCCAAAAGACGAAAGAATAATATCTTACAAAATCAAGCCAATACTCGACGTTGAGGGAAAAGTAACCCTGCCAAAAGCAAAAATAATCGCAAAAAGCTCAACCGGTATGAAATACAAATGCAGGTCACAAAGCATAAAAGCCAGCTAAACCTTCTATAAAAAGAAAAATCAGCGCACAAAAACATAACAAAGTATAAAAACTTAACCCATAAATATACACTACCAATTATCAATTCTATCCCGTTGTAACTCAATTGGTAGAGTGCTCGGCTGTAGACAAGTACCCTTCGGTGCTTTGGATTAGCAGGCATTCACATAATGCGCACAAGTTGCTAAAAAACGCGCAGCTACCGAGTTGTTCCCGGTTCAAGTCCGGGCGACGGGACTCTTTTGGTTATACCTATTGATAAAGCAATTTCTCGCTGAGAGACAACCATAAGAAAAACAAAATTAACTAAACATCCCAAAATCAAAGCAAAAATCCCCTACATTCACAATAACATTTATAAACTTAACCATTCAACTTATGACTCTGGCGGTCATAGCGGAGAGGAAACACCCGATCTCATTCCGAACTCGGAAGTTAAGCTCCCCAGCGACTTGAGTTGTACTGTCTTTCGACGGGAACCTCATGACGCTGCCAGACTCTTATATTCACTCACTAACAACTTACATATTCTCTAAAAAAAAACCCACTATATCAACCATTAAGAGAAAAAAGATACAAGCGCCCCTGTAGTGTAGTTGGCCTATCATCGTGGACTGTCACTCCGCGGACTCGGGTTCAAAAAATGCGCAAAAACTCAGTGCGCATCTGAAAATCCCGACGGGGGCGCCACAACCCACTAATTCTAAAAACACCACTACATAAAGACAAAACAAACACATATAAAGCTTAAAATAGCATATCATCTTCTTCTAAAAAGAGAAAAAGGAGTAGATATAAAATGCTTGTAGACATAGTGCTTGGCTCGAAATCCGCATTCAGGATACTTTCAGTACTCACAAAAGATCCTAGCCACGGATACACAAAAGAGGAAATAAAAAAAGCAACGAAACTCGGTGGAAATTCAATATTTCGGACAATGAACATCCTTGAAAAGAACAACATAATAACAGGGCAGAAATCCGGCAGAAAAACCCACTACAAGATAAATCTCTGCAACGAATACACTCACTTCATCACAGGAATATGCCAAAAAGAAAGAGACGATTTAAACAATATAGACCATCAAACAGCAACAATATTGAGGGAATATATCCGGCAACTCAGCGACGCTGTTGACATTGACTCAATCTACATATTCGGGTCAACAGTAAAACACAACGAAAACAAGAACTCAGACCTTGACATTGCCCTCATATTCAAAAGCGAGCCAGACAATGATTGCATGATAAGAATAAAAGACATCACAAGAAAAATCGAAACCAGATTCAAAAAGGACATAGACGAACACATATTCAAAAAGGACGACTTCGCAAAGATGAACATACCATACGCTGAAGCCGTACATCGTGACGGCATCCGCCTGATATAACCATTACCGCTTCAGAACAAAAACCCTATACAACTTCTCAACAGACCTCCTGTCTATCTTCTTGCCAAAGCATGAATGAGGAACCAGAGCACCGGAAAACGTCTTTGGAATATGCATCAGTTCATGTATCAGTGTCCTATCCTGATCATCTGCAGACTGCCTATCAAAACGCTCAGACAGAACCTCAAGAATATAATGCGCATCCACTCCAAGCGCTTTTTGCCATATCCTCGGAAGCGACCAGATACGCGCATAAGCCCTCGCTTTCGACTTATACGAGCGCATGCAGATAACATTTTGGGCCGTGATATGATTTAATTCAAGCACATCAATAATCCCATTGACACGCATCTGGATATCAGAAGCAGACTCAAAATCCATAGACAAAAACCACTTCATTTGCCCCAATACGACAATGCTTCCCTCAACTCATCACCGCCCGGTCGCCTAAAAGCAACCGCCTCCACAGCTTGCCTGATAGCCATTGCACCGGCTTCTGTACCTTTAGGATGCCCGTGACAGCCACCGCCAAACTGCATCACAATATCAGAACCCATATACTTCATAACTCCCGGAACGTGGCCCGGGTGTAGGCCTCCAGAAGCCACAGGCAAAACAGGATTCTTGCCATACCAGTTTTGGCAGAGAACATCACGCTTATCATCTTCCTTTACAATCTTTGCAGTGATACCCTCCTGGATAGACAATACCTCCTTGCCAGAACCGTGCATCTTTCCGATGATTGCGCCAATATGCAACTGGTCAACACCGATAAGCCGGCTGATTTTTGCGATAGTAAGCATAGAGATTCCATGTTCCGGACTCCTCGTAAGCGCCCCATGCATAGCGCGATGGGCATGAATCACAAGCCCGAGATTAGCATTCCTAAGCGTCTGGAGAGCAGAGAATCCCGCAGTAAGTATATCTATCATCACATACTCACCTCCATGCGCTTTTACAAACTTCGCGCGCCTGAGCATCTCACCAGTCTCAGCTGTAACATTAGGCATATAAATCTTCTTTTCACCGGTCTTAACCTCTGCCTTGTCTCTTGCCTTCAGAGTAAGCCTTATGCGCTCATCAAACTTATTGAACGAAAGCGAAGTCAGGTTCTCATCATCCTTAACAACATCAAGACCACCGACCCACGCACTATACGCAACATTCGCATGCCCCAAAGAATCAAGACCCACCTTCGGCTTGATAATAGTACCGACAAGCGGTCTCTTGCTTATGCCAGTCACCTTCCGCACCCCTTTTATCCCGAACGCAGGACCGGGATTCGCCGCAACAATCTTTTTCGGAAAAGATACATCAAGAAGCTTAAGTGACTTAAGGGCATTCATCCCGAATATATTGCCGGCAATGCTCGAAAGAATCTGCGGAATATTTCCCTCCTCAAAAAGCTCAGAAGTATAAGCGATCTTGACAACCCCCCTGCGCTTATCAATATCATAGACATGCGGCTTAAGCTTATCCATTATGCGCGAAGACATAGTACAGACCTCAGTCCACGTCCCGATAGACGACTCAGCAGCGATATGCTCACATGCCCTCTCAATAGAAACACCATTAGGCACAATCCGATACTTGGCAACAAGATCAGACGGCTTCGGCCTATACTTCAAATCAACATATTCATATTTAGTCATACAACATCACCCATAATAATCAATACAGAATATTTACTCATCCCTGTATATATTATTTTGGACATATTCCACAAAAAAAACTCACTTCAGCTTAACAGCAGTCCCATACACCAAAAGCTCAGCAGCAGATGCCATAATCTGCGACGTCTGGAACCGCACATTCACAACTGCATCAGCCCCTAGTTTCTGCGCATCCTCAACCATCCTCTTCTCAGCCTCAATCCTCGCCTCAGTAAGCATCTCAGTATACTCCTTCAACTCACCGCCGACAAGCTGCCGAAGCCCTGCAATAATATCCTTTCCAAACCACTTGGCCCTTATTGTATTTCCCTTCACAAGCCCAAGAGTCTCAGCTATCTCCTTACCCTGCACAAAATCCGTCGTCACAACAATCATCTAAAACACCTCTTCTCTTCATTCCTTCAAACTCTTCCCCTCTGCCTTCGAATCCTTCATTCTCTCAAAAACAAGCTGCACAAGAACAATCACAAGCCCGGATGACATTACAAAGAGACCAACCTTGACAGCAGCAGGCATATCAGCATCAATAAACCCGATAGCAAAATGATAAAGAGGATAAGCTAAAAGAATCACAACACCAGTGCAAAAAAGCACAATACCGACATTCTTGACCTTGTCCATAACAACCCCTCCAACAATAATTATAGTGCATTCTGAACAATAAAAATCTCCAACCTTCATTTTAAATATTTCCCTGTATTACTAATTACCATGAGACTCTACTTTGCGACAGGAAACAAAAACAAGCTAGTGGAATTCCAAAATTTTCTGGACCCGCAGGGCATTGACATAGAACATCTCAACATCAGCTACCCGGAAATAAGATCAGACAACATTGCAAAAATTGCAGCATCCGGCGCAAAATATGTATGCACCAAAGCAAAAAGACCCGTAATAGTAGAAGATTCAGGACTATTCATAAATTCATTAAACAGCTTCCCCGGCACATACACCAAATGGGTCCACCAAAAAATAGGACACAACGGCATCTTCCGCCTCCTTGAAGGCAAAGACCGCAAAGCAGAATTCAGGACATGCATAGGACTATGCAAACCAGATGAAAAACCTTTGACTTTTAGCGGCAGAGTTGCAGGCACAATCACCCGGGAAGAGAAAGGCACAAAAGGATGGGGTCACGACCCTATATTCATACCAGTTGGACACGACAAGACATGGGCAGAAGACCCAAAACTAAAAGCAGCAGAATCCCACAGGATCAATGCCATAAAAAAATTCATGGAATGGCTAAAAGAAAACGACCAATATCTAAAGGAGTGATGCAGATGAGCGCAAAAATAATCATTGGAACACAATTCGGGGACGAGGGAAAAGGAAAGATTATAGACTGCCTTGCAGAAGATTCAGACATAATCGCCCGCTTCCAGGGCGGCAACAATGCAGGCCACACACTGGTCGTAGGAGACGAAACATTCAAACTGCATCTCATCCCCTCAGGCGTCCTCCATGAAAACAAGACAATAGTAATTGGTAACGGTGTCGTGGTCGACGTAAAGATACTAAACACAGAAATTGAATCCATTGAAAAAAGAGGACACAAAATAGGAAACCTGAAAATCGCAGGCAATGCCCATGCCATCATGCCCTGGCACAAAGCTATTGATAACCACGAGGAGAAACTGCGCACAAAAAAAATAGGCACCACCGGCCGCGGTATAGGCCCGGCATACATGTTCAAGGCCGGCCGCACAAATGCGATAAGAATGTATGACTTCAAAGACGAGAAAAGGCTCGCAAAAATAATTACAGAAACCCTGGAAAAAAACAAGGACTACTTCAGGCGCATCAACTACACATGCACTGAGGCAGACCTCATCCGGGAATACACAGCAATCGCAAAAAAAATAAAACACTACATCTGCGACACATCCATCTTACTGAACAAAGCCCTTGACAACAACAAAAAAGTCCTGTTTGAAGGCGCACAAGGCACATTTCTAGACATAGACCACGGCACATTCCCGTTCGTCACATCCTCAAACACAATATCCGGTGCAGCCTGCGCAGGCGCAGGAATCGGCCCAAGACGAATAACAGAAGTTCTCGGGGTCGTAAAAGCATACACAACCCGCGTGGGAGAAGGCCCTTTCGCAACAGAGCAGGAAAACAGGACAGGCGAAAGACTAAGAAAAGAAGGCCATGAAATCGGCACAACCACAGGCAGGCCGCGGCGCTGCGGCTGGCTGGACCTTGTGATGCTGAACTACGCAAAAAACCTCAACAGCCTGACAGGCATCGTAATCACAAAACTGGACGTCCTCTCAGGTCTTGACACAATAAAAGTATGCACCACCTACAGGACAGGCAAAAACGAAACCGGAACATATCCCCTGGACCTCACAGACCTGAAAGAAGCAAAGCCAGTCTATGAAGAGCTTCCCGGCTGGACAGAAGACATAACCGAAGTAAAGAACTACGAACAACTGCCGCAAAACGCAAAAGATTACCTGAAATTCATATCAGAAAGACTAGAACTCCCGATAAAAATCGTCTCCGTAGGCCCGAAAAGATCCCAGACAATAATGATGTGAGAGATTACATGCCTCCCGAAAAAAACACAATCCCATCCACAGAAACAATAGCCTGCCTATACACAAGATGCGCAACAGAACTCCCAAGCGACGTATGCGAAAAACTGCGCGAATCCCTAAAAAAAGAAGAAAGCGACACAGCAAAATACATCCTCAAAACAATCATTGAAAACATAGATTTAGCGAAAAAAGAATCAAAGCCAATATGCCAGGACACAGGCACCCCCATATTCTACATCAACTGCGACAACACACAACATCTGGAAAGCATAAAAAAGCACATAGAAACCGCAACAAAACAGGCAACAGAGAAAATCCCCCTGAGGCCAAACGCAGTTGACCCAATAACAGGCACAAACACAGGAAACAAGCCAATAATCCACATTGAGCAGTCAGACATATTCAAGATAGACTTACTCATGAAAGGCGGCGGCTCAGAAAACATCTCTGCAATCTACACACTGCCGGACACAAAACTAAACGCAAACAGGGACATAGAAGGCATCAAAAGATGCGTACTAGACGCAGTCTTCCACGCACAAGGCAAAGGCTGCCCTCCATACATCATAGGAATTGCCATCGGGGGGAACATAGAACAAGTGGCGCACTTATCAAAAAAACAACTCCTGAGAAACCTCAACGACAGAAGCAAAGACGAACAGCTAAACAAACTGGAAACAGAACTATTAGAGGCCATCAACAGACTAAAAATCGGACCCATGGGCCTGGGCGGAAAAACAACAGCACTAAGCGTAAAGATAGCCAAAACCCACAGGCACCCTGCATCATACTTCATAGGCATATCATTCAGCTGCTGGGCATTAAGGAGGCAGTCCCTATGATAGACTTCACAAAACTAAACGTGGGAGACAGGATACAACTAAGCGCAACAATATTCACAGCAAGAGACAAAGCCCACCTCTACTTACTCAACAACAACTTCGACAAGATAAAAGACTCAATAATCTACCACTGCGGCCCGATAATCAAAGACAATAAAGTCATCGCCGCAGGCCCCACCACAAGCTCAAGACTGAACCCATACACTCCAGAACTCATAGAAAAATACAACATAAAAGCAATCATAGGAAAAGGCGGCATGGACAATTCTGTCCTCAGCGCCCTGAAAGGAAAAGCTATCTACGCATCAGCCGTAGGCGGCGCAGCACTGGTCTACGCCAAAAACATGACCGTAAAAAAACAACACATGCCGGAATTTGGCATGCCCGAAGCAATATGGGAACTTGACGTAAAAGATACCCCCCTGATAGTCACAATGGACTCAAAAGGAAACAGCCTCTATGATGACATTCTACAGAACTCAAAAAACATTTTGGAATCACTAATATAGAATTATCGCATAGTTAAGACGACTCTTCCAATATCTCATCATACGCGCTCTTCGCAGCAATTGCGCCCTCAGCAGCCGCAGTGATTATCTGCTTTAAAGCATTATTAGTCACGTCACCTGCCGCAAAAACCCCATAGACATTTGTCTTCTGTTCACTATCTGTCTCTATGAACCCATGCTCCAGTTTTACGCCTGTATCCTTCGCAAGCTCTGTACGCGGTATAGAGCCAATCTCTATAAACAAGCCATCAAGCTTCACATTTTTTTCGCTGTCCAGTAATACAGCCTCAAGCTTTTCTTTACCAACCAGCTTAACGACATTTGAATTAAATATTGGCTTTATCTTCTTGTTTTTCAAAACAAGATGGACCCATGCCGGCTCCGGCCTGAAAAAGCGATCTTTCCTGTATATGATATACACCTGCGCTGCATACTCTGAAAGCAGTAACGCAGCAGTAAGCGCAGCATCATTTCCACCGATAACACCAACTACTTTGTCCTTAAAAAAAGCAGCATCACAGGTAGCGCAGTAGCTGATGCCCCTGCCGATAAACTTGTCTTCATTATCTATCTCCAGTTTCCTGTCCTCTGTACCGCACGCAAAGATTACCTTTTTTGCAAGATAAGTCTTGTCATGCGTCTTGACCTCAAAAAACTTACCCAAAGATACTTTCTCAACCCTATCAGCCTTAATCTCAACACCCAGGCTTGTTACCTGCTCTTTCATTTTCACTGAAAGCTCAAATCCCCGTATCTTTTTGTATGTAAGCAAATTGCAAATCTCATATGCCTTCGCAGCTGCGCCGCCGGTAATTTCCCCAAACACCAGAGTCTTCAACCTATAGCGCGCAGCATAGACTGCTGCATTCATGCCAGCAGGCCCTGCACCGATAATTATCACATCATATTCCATCTTATCTTTATCCATTCTAATCACACATCCAGAAAACCATTCCACCTAACCTATACAGCCATTTTTTTAAATACCTATTGAATTCTATCGGCAAGGCACATATTAACCCCCTTTATATACACGCCGCCACATCTATCTGATATGCAATGTAAACTCATGCTAAAAGACATGCAAAAATGCGAAATGCCAAGAGAGCGCCTCCTGAAATACGGCCCCGAAGTCCTTTCATTATCAGAGCTTCTTGCAATCATCATCCGCTGCGGCACAAGAGACGAAAATGTGCTGGACCTCTCAAGAAGAATCATATCGGAATTCAGCATCAGCGAACTGGAAAACATAACCTGCGCCCAAATGAAAAAATTCAAAGGCATAAAAGACGCAAAAGCAGCGCAGATAATAGCAGTCTTTGAGATCGCAAAAAGAATATCCACAACCAAACAGCCATTAAAGCTAAAGATAGAAAACTCCAAAGACATCAGGGACTACCTCATGCCAAAAATGAAGAACCTGAAAAAAGAACACCTGATAGGCCTCTACCTTGACACAAGGAACCACCTGATAAAAGAAGAGACAATCTCAATCGGGACACTGAACTCAAGCCTCATCCACCCGCGCGAGATATTCAGAAGCGCAGTAATAGAAGCCTGCGCATCAGTCATACTAGTCCACAACCACCCCTC
Organism: Candidatus Nanohalarchaeota archaeon; assembly: GCA_017610525.1. GTDB lineage: Archaea > EX4484-52 > EX4484-52 > EX4484-52 > B79-G9 > B79-G9. The sequence continues at coordinate 15,186 of JAFCBW010000001.1, forward strand.
AGGCGACCCGACCCCAAGCAAAGACGACATCACAGTAACCAAAAAAATCATCAAAGCATCAGAAATCATAGGCATAGAGCTTCTGGACCACGTAATAATCGGCAACGAAAGATACGTGAGTTTGAAAGAAGACGGGTTGATTTGAAAATAGCTTAACAAGCGCAAAAACACCAAAGCAATTTAAATTATTTAATATCCATAAAACAACTAAACACATAAGTGGAAGAGAGGACAAACATGGTATATTGCGCGACATTCAAAGACATCACCCCGCAAACAGCAGGCGAAGTCGGAATCAAGGCACTCAATATAGCAGAACTATCTATGCAAAGATACCCCGTGCCAAGAGGCTTCGTCATAAAATCGCGCGCACTAAGTGACTTCCTTCTCAAGAACAAACTCGTTGAATCCATAAACAGCATCCTTGAAAACGTTGATATAAACAATCACACAAGCCTGACAGATGCATCCAGAAAAATCACTGGCATGATAGCAGCCGCCAGCATACCCGAAGCACTTGCAAACGAAATCAGCACCACATACAAAAACCTCTGCGTCTCAGACGACATGAAAGGCCTCAATGACGTTGCAAAAAGCATGATAAACGCAGGCCGCGGCGACCCTTACGTTGCAGTAAGAAGCTCTGCAATCGTTGAGAAGACAAATGCCTGCGCATCAGGGCTCCACGCAACCATACTAAACGTAACAGGCACACCCGCCCTCATGAACTCCATCCTCAAATGCTTCGCATCATTCTACTCGGCACCGGCAATATACTACTACAAAAAAAACAACATCCGCTCACCCGAACTTGCAATAATTGTGCAGGAAATGATAACATCTGAAAAATCCGGGGTACTCTTCACAGCAAATCCCCTCACAAACAACTTAAGCGAATTCATAATCGAAAGCTCATTCGGCCTCGGCGAATGCATCGCCACAGGAGAAGTCGCACCCGACAGGTACGTCCTGAACATCAAGGAAAGCTCAATCACAGAAGCCAAAGTAAACAAGAAAGCATCAACAGTGATAATAGACCAGCTCAACGGCGGGACAAAAAAAGAAAGAGTAGCAACAGCACAAGTAAGCACATCCACACTCTCAACCAATGAGATCAAGGTCCTCGCAGAGATCGCAGACAAGATACAGACTCACTTCAACCACCCACAAGACATAGAATGGGCAATATCCAAACAAAGGGTATACATCCTCCAGTCAGTCCCGATAACCACCTTATCCTCCGCACAAGACCAATCCCAACCAGCACAACAATGCGAAAACGCAATATGCTCCGGTACAGGAGCCAACAATGGCACTGCCGAAGGTGAGATACGCATCATCAACAGCCCGTTCGAAGCAGGCACCATAAGCCAGGGCAGCATACTCGTCGCACCGTCAGCATCACTCGATCTCCTGCCTGCATTCAATCATGTAGGCGGAATCATCACAAACAACGGCGGCATGCTCTGCAACCTCGCCAAAATCTCAAGAGAGATGAACATCCCGATGATAGTAGGCACAAACGATGCAACAACCAAGCTCACAAACGGAACTAACGTGACAATGCACTGCGCAAGCGCAAACATCTGCATAAACAGCGCCAAAACCGAAAGCACAGAAGAACAGAAAAACATACCGGCAACAGAACCTGAAAGCGACGAAGAGCCGATCATCGCAACAAAAATAAAACTGAACATATCAGAAGAATCAGACTATGAAAACATAAAAGACTCCACAGACGGCATAGGATGCATGTACCTTGACGCAAACATCACCCAGACAGACATACCCCCGGACATGGCGTCATCTGCACCTAACCTTCCCGGCAACTTTGCACTAAAGACAATCGATACTTTCTATCCCAAGAGCGTATGGATAAAAACAAAGGACATCCATGACCCCGACTTCAAAAACCAGTTAACTGAGCTAAAGCTGATAATCGACAAAGGATACAACAACCTGGGCATAATGTTCCCTGCCATCCATCACCAGGCCTACATCTCTAAAATAAAGAAAACAGCAGAAGAGATCGGGCTGAACCTCTCATCAATAGAATACGGCATCTCAATAGACACCCCTGCAGCATGCATACTATATGAAGACTTCTCAGGCACAGGCATAAAATTCATGTCAATAGACTATGAAAAACTAATCAGAAACACTCTGGGTCTCAGCCCAGACACAAGGATAACAAACCACGACATGCATCCTGCAGTTCTCAGGCTCATCAAGAACTGCATCAGAAACTACCACAAACGAAAAATCCACACATCAATACATGGCAAATCCATCACAAGCCAGCATTTCGTCGAGAAACTGATAGAATTCCACATAGACTCAATCTCTGTAAACAAAAAAGAATTCAGGATGTTAAAATACGTCGCAGCAAGAACAGAAAAAAAAATGCTCTTAGACATCATGATGCACAGAAGCCACAACCAACACAACTACTAGACATTACAGGTAATTTTCATGCTTTCTCCAGATGACATCAACACAATAGAAAAATCAATCATGAAACACAATGCAAAAGTGATTGCATTACAGGTCCCGGAAGGCCTGAAAACAAAAGTGCAGGCAATAGCAGGACAGATCGAAAAACCGGGAGTAAATGTCCTAATATTCGCAGATCCCTGCTTTGGCGCATGCGACATCCCATCCATACAGATGAAAAGTTTCGGATGCGACCTGATAGTCCACATAGGACACTCAGAAATGTTCAAAAAACAATCACTCCCTATTGTCTATATTGAATATTTTTCAGACACAGACATTGCAGGAATCCTAAAAAAAGAAATAAATCAACTAAAAAACTACAAAAACATCGCCCTTGCAACATCAATACAGCACATAAAACAGATCCCAAAAGTATCAGGCCTTCTAAAAACTCACCAAAAAAAAGTACACATAGGAAAACCGACAACAGCAAAATACCCGGGACAAATCCTCGGATGCGACCCGTCAGCAGTAATCTCAATACAAAAAAAAGCAGACTGCATACTCTACTTCGGAACCGGCAGATTTCATGCGCTTGGAATCGCAAAAAAAACAGAACTGCCGGTATTCCTCCTGAGCCTCGAAGACAAAAAAATACACAACCTAAAGAAAGAACAATTCACACTCCAGAAAAAAAAGATAATCCGAAAAGCAAAGTTCGACGACGCAAAAGTCATATGTATCGTAGCTACAACAAAGCCCGGCCAGATGAACAGGCACGTAGTTGAGATAAAGAATAAAATAGAGAAAAAAGGAAAGCGCGCATTCATAGCAATAATGGACGTAATCAAACCGGAAAACCTTCTGGGCATGGACTACGACATAATCCTAAACACAGCATGCCCAAGAATCGAAGAAGACGTTGTTTTCAAAAAACCAATCATAAATGTTGAAGAAATCTAAACACCCAAACATGACAGACGAATTTATTAACATCGCAGGACAATTAAAAAATGTGACCAAAAATGAACTTAAGAGACCACATAAAAGACCTTGAAGCCAAAAACCAGCTCATAAAAATAAAAAAGCAGGTATCAACAGACTACGAGATGGCAGACATCCTGGCAGCCCTGGATGGCACCCCGGTAATGTTCGAAAACATCAAAGGCCACAACACAAAAGTTATCGGCAACCTTTATTCATCAAGAGACCTCATCGCCCAAGCCCTCAACACAAAAAAAGAAAACATTATACACATCCTCTCAAAAGCGATAAACAACCTCAAAACACCAAAACTAATAGAACACGCCCCCTGCCAGGAAATCATAGAAAAAGAAGTTGACCTGAAAAAAATCCCGGTAATGAAATACCTGAAAAAAGACGGCGGCCCATACATCCCATCAGCAATAGCCGTCATAAAAGACCCGAAACTCGGAAGAAACGTATGTTTTCACAGGCTAATGCTAAAAGACAAAAACAAACTCACAGCAAGGCTGGTAGAAAACAGGGGCACACACAACGCCCTGAAAGACTCAAAAGACGGTCTTGAAATCGCAATATGCATCGGAAACTCAGCAGCAGTCCTTCTCGCCGCAGCAACATCACTAAAACCAGAGCAAGACGAATTCTCACTTGCAAACGCCCTTGAAAAAACAGACCTGGTAAAATGCAAAACCATAGGCTTAGAAGTCCCCGCAGAATCAGAAATAATCCTTGAAGGAAAGATAACAAAAAAAACATCCAAAGAAGGGCCATTCCTCGACCTCACAGAAACCTATGACCACGCAAGAGAACAGCCAGTCATAGAGATAACATGCATAACAAGAAGAAAAGACGCAATATACCAGACACTCCTGCCAGGGCTCACAGAACACAAGATATTGATGGGCATGCCAAAAGAGCCCACAATATATAACGAAGTAAAAAAAGTATGCAACTGCAAAAACATCCTACTCACCCCCGGCGGCATAGGATGGCTTCATGCAGTCATACAGATAAAAAAAGAAAAACACGACGATGCAAAACAGGCAATTGACGCCGCATTCAGGGGCCACAACTCACTCAAGCACTGCATCATAGTAGACGATGACATAGACATCAACAACCCGGACTCCATAGAATGGGCAATAGCAACAAGATTCCAGGCAGACCGGGACACGAAAATAATACCTAACCAGCCAGGCTCATCCCTCGACCCTTCAGCAGACCACAAAAAAGGACAGAAAACAAAAACATGCAAAGTAGGCATTGATGCAACCACTCCATTTGAAAAAAATCGCGAAACATTCAAAAAAACTCCATATCCAAAAATAGACCTCAAAAAATACCTGGATTAACCCAAAAATATCTATAAAGCAATCTGGTGCAAAATATGCAATTAACAAAAGAAGAGCAGGAACTCCTCGACGGAAAACACGGCAACGCCGCAAAAAAGTCAATGGAAATACTGAAAGCCTTGGGCGAAATCTACGGCGCAGAAAAACTCCTCCCCGTATCATCAGTACAGGTCGCAGGAGTATCATACCACAATTTAGGCGACGCAGGACTCGAATACCTCGAAGAGCTCGCAAAAGACGGCAGAATAAGAGTCAAAACAACACTGAACCCCGCAGGAATGGACCTCAAAGACTGGAAAAAACTAGGCATAAGCGATGAATTTGCAAAAAAGCAGCTGAAAGTAATCAGCGCATTTGAAAAACTAGGCATAGAGCCAACAGCAACATGCACCCCATACCTAATCGGGAACAGACCGAATCTTGGCGACCACATAGCATGGTCAGAATCCTCTGCCGTATGCTACGCAAACTCAGTCCTGGGCGCAAAAACAAACCGTGAAGGCGGCCCCTCCGCCTTAGCATCAGCAATAACAGGAAAGACTCCGGAGTATGGCATGCACCTCGACAAAGAAAGACAGGCACAAATCACAGTCAACGTAAGCGCAGCAATAAAAACCCTCGACGACTTCAGCGCTCTTGGCTACGCCATCGGCAAAAAAATAGAAAACAAGACCCCATACATCACAGGCATAAAAGAAGCAGGCACAGACCAGCTAAAAATATTCTCAGCATCAATCGCAACCTACGGCGGCACCGCCCTCTTTCACATAGAAGGCATAACCCCGGGCAAAACAATAATCCCAAAAGAAAAAACAGAGATCACCCAAAAAGACATAGGCAACGCAAAAAAAGCACTGAACGACAATTGCGAAATAGACTTCGTCGCCATCGGATGCCCCCACGCATCCCTAGACGAGCTAAAACAGATATCAAAAATGCTTGAAGGAAAGCATGTAAAAATCACGATGTGGATCTCAACAGCAAGAAAAACAATGGATGAAGCAGAAAAACTCGGAATCATAAGAACAATTGAGAACTCAGGCGCAAGTCTGGCGCCGGATACATGCATGGCAGTAGCGCCCCTCAAAGGCAGGTTCAGATGCATGGCAACAAACTCAGCCAAAGCATGCTTTTACGCGCGCGGCTCAAATGATTTCAAAACAAGATTCGGAAGCACAGAACAATGCATAGAAGCATCCATAACAGGAACATGGAAAAACCAGCGGTGACACAAATAAAAATAAAAGCAAGAACAATCTCAAAAGGATACGCAACAGGAGAACTGCTGGCAAGCTGCGACGCAATATCATTCTACGGCGGCGTTGACCCGGACACAGGCACAGTCATCGAAAAAGGCCACGCCCTCGAAGGCAGATCAATCGCAGGAAAAATCCTGCTATTCCCGCGCGGCAAAGGCTCAACAGTCGGCTCATACATACTCTACCGCCTCAAAAAAAACAACTGCGCGCCACTTGCCATAATAAACCTCGAATGCGAAGCAATCGTAGCAGTAGGCGCAATAATCTCAGAAATACCCGCAATAGACAAGCCCGAAAAAAAACTATGCAAGCTACTGAAAGACAAACAACAAGTAACAGTTGACGCCACAAACGGGCTGTTGATAATCTAAACTCAATCATCGTAACGAATTCTGCAACTATATATACAGGTTAATCCAAATTTACAATATGATTACATCCCTCCACTTTGACACCAACCTAGAAATCGACGAGAACATAGACACAAAAAAAGTGATTGAACTCGTAAACAGCAAAAAAGACACATGGATTGACGTCGTTTCAGAGCCAAAAAAAGGAATTTCAGAAATACTGAAATCAATATTTCCGGATTATCACTCGCTAATTCTTGAAGACATAACAGAAAACACCAGGCCTAAAATGGAAGTATATGACGGATTCATATTCATTGTCCTCAAGACATACCCATTCGGAACATTCAAAAACTCCCAGATAAACATCATACTTGGAAAGACATTTCTCCTGACAATCAGGGATTCAAGCTCAGACTTCTCAAAAGTGGTTGACGTACTCAAAGCCGGCAAGCCGCACACAGCAGACTTCGTCCTCTATAAGCTCCTCGAATCAATATTCGACAATCACTACCATGTGCTTGAATCTGTTGACACTAAAATAGACTGCTTTGAATCAAGAAGCCTGAAAAAGCCAAAACCAGCAACACTTAAAGAGATACTCGACCTGAAAAAAAAACTCCACAGAATGCATAAAATACTTTTGTCTGAAAGGGAAGTGGTCCTGAGCCTCTCACGCGGAAACGTAAGCCAAATCAGGCAAAGGACAGCTGTATTCATGCGCGACATATACGATGACATCATTGCACTCACCGACATGGAAGAGACTTACAGGGAAGCATTGTCAGGTA
>JAFCBW010000158.1 GCA_017610525.1 Candidatus Nanohalarchaeota archaeon
AGACGTTGACTGCAATTATTTAACCACCAGTAAGTATTTAATGCTTTTCAAGAAATAAATATTATGACAAAATATGCAGATATTTTCAGTAGATCAGAATTAATTGAGGTATATGGACCGGCACTACTTTTGCCTAAAACATTCTTATTGCCTGATGGCTCAGATGTTCGTAAATATACTCCCACTGAAGTGAATGAAATGAGTACAGTATCCGCAGAATATGAAGCAAAAATAGCGAATTTGATGGATGCGGGAGATATGACTGGTCAGGATGCTTTATTGACAGCGCAGGGTATTTGCAAGACTCTTGTTACTGCCCGGGATATATTGGTGGAAAAAAAAGATTGTGAAAATGTAGGGCAAGTATATGAGAGAATAAAAGATGCATTTCTGTTGGCAGCTGAAAAAGTTTCAGGACGAGATCGTTGTATGGTTGTGGATGCTTCTGCTATTTGGAACCAGAGGGCTCTAGATACGCAATTAAAATTAATCCTGCAAAGAGCGTAGCATAACTTATTTCTCAAAAATACATGAGCATAAACGTGAGATAGTCTTTTAACTTTTCTGCTCTAAGATATATTATGGGATTTACTATCGGGCTTGTGGGTAAGCCGTCAGCAGGGAAGTCTACTTTTTTCAAGGCAGCTACGCTTGCTGAAGTCGGGATTGCGGATTACCCGTTTACGACTATTAAGCCGAATATCGGGACAGGGTATGTTCGGGTGGAGTGTGCTGATAAGGATTTTAATGTGCAGTGCAACCCGCGGTTCGGCTTTTGCCTTAATCATGTACGGTTTGTGCCGGTTGAGCTTGTGGATGTTGCAGGGCTTGTGCCGGGAGCGCATGAAGGAAAGGGGCTTGGGAACCAGTTTTTGAGTGACCTGAACCAGGCGGATGTGCTTATCCATGTTGTTGATGCATCAGGGTCGGCAAATGAGAAAGGTGAGTCTCTTGGTGCAGGTAAGCATGATCCTGCGAAAGATGTTAGGTTTCTTGAGGCGGAGATTGATCTTTGGTATGCATCTGTTCTCTGGAGGAACTGGCGGAAGCTTGCGCGTGGTGCGCAGATGACCAAAAAGAAGATTGAGGTGGCTATTGCTGATCAGCTTTCTGCGATGAAGGTGACTGAGGATATTGCGCTTGATGCTATTATTGAGGTTGGGCTTTCGGGTAGTCCTGAAGCGTGGAGTGAGGATGATGTGAAGAGGCTTTCTGTAGTCTTGCGCAAGAGGACTAAGTCTATTCTTGTTGCGCTGAATAAGGTTGATGTTCCTGCCGGGTTTGAGAACATTGAGCGGCTTAAAAATGAGTTTCCTGATATCATGTTTGTGCCGTGCTCGTGCGAGACAGAGCTTGCGCTGAGGGAAGCTGCCAAGAGCGGGATTATCTCTTATGTGCCGGGGGATTCGAAATTTGATATCCTGAAGAGTGATGCTTTGAATGAGAAGCAGAAGAAGGCGCTCGATTTTATTTCCGGGTTCCTTTCCAAGAACGGGTCTACCGGTGTTCAGCAGGTTCTTGATGCTGCTGTTTTTGAGTTTCTTAACTATATTGCTGTGTTCCCGGGGGGTGTCAATAATCTGGTTGATAGTAAGGGTAATGTGCTTCCGGATTGTTTTCTTATGCCGCCTAATACGACTGCAAAGGATTTTGCGTATGCGCTTCATACGGATTTCGGGAAGCATTTTCTTTATGCTATGGATGTGCGGACCAAGAGAAGGATTTCAGGGGATCTGGAGCTTAAGCATAGGGATGTTGTTGAGATTATCAGTGCTGCTAAGTAGTTTTGTTATATAGTCGAAGACATAATTAGTTGGACAAATGTCTTCACCATATAGATTAGCGCCTATTGATTATTTGTCAAATATATCTATTTAATAACGGCGCTAACTATAGTGCAACATCTACAGGGTCGAAGAAGTAGCAGTTGGTTTCGTCGAAGTAGCCGCACTGGAATTTGTCAAGTGGGATGCCCGATCGGATCGAGAGCATGAGCGCGTAGAAGTATGTCTGTGTTGTTGCGTATTTTTCTTTTATTGCTTTTGGCTTGTAGTCTAGTATCTGGATTTTGTTGTTTAGGATTTTCAGTACGTCAATGTGACCTGAGAGTGCGCCGTCCTCATTGAAGATGTCTGTGAAGCGGGGGTGTTCTGATGAGTCGAGCCATATCGGTGTTTCGACGGATATTGTGTCGCAATCGTTTTCGAGCATGTAGACCTGAACTTTTGAGTGGGCTGTCTTGAAGCGCTCCATTGTTTCAAGGGCTTCTTTTGTTTGCTGGCATAGTATATTTTCATTGTCTTCTGTGAGTTGGGTGCTTACTGGGAATTTCAGTGCAGATGATCTTGGACCGGTTGTGAATTTTTCATCGGGGCAGGTTTCAAAAACGCGGTTGAGGTATGATTTCAGTTGAGAGAACCCGTTGTTGCAGGTGTTTTCCATGTGCGTGAGGTTTATCCTGTAATGATAAAACCAACCGTGTTTGAATGATGTCTGAACTATCTGGTTTAGAAGCAATGTCATTGTCTTTATCTCCACTTTTTCTTTCCTTACTGGATTTTTGGTTGACGGGGTTAATATAGTTTGCTGTGGTTTTTCTTGTAATGTCAGGCAAAAGTTAATAAATTGCGGAGTCAAATATCATTTAGTGGTTTGATATGCATAAGTATAAATCCGGATTATTGGAATTGGAAAGGAAAGTGGGACCTGACGGGAAGATTAGTATTCCACAGGAATTTATAAAGCGCGCAGGTTGACCGCCTGGTTCAGGTCCCACTGCTCCACAGTGGTGGTCAAGGGGCTGCCCGGACCAAATAC
>JAFCBW010000159.1 GCA_017610525.1 Candidatus Nanohalarchaeota archaeon
TTTGTTATAGTTAAGGTCGTTACTAAATCATGGAATATGTATGCGATTGGATTATTCCAGGCTTTTTCGTAATGAAAAATGGATAAACTTAGCCAAAAACCAAGAGACTTTAATCTATCCGGGGAAATCGAAGATTTCCTGAATCCTAAAATTGCATGGCTATTTTAAGGATATGGGAACACCATTAGTCCAAAAAGTTATGGGGTTCACTATAGTTTTATGGGCTGCAATGTCTCCACATGAACTCAAAATCTTTTTTGTAGCCTTCGGCAATTGTTTTGCTTTCTATGACTATGATCAAGGGTTTTTCTGTTATAACATGAAATGCTACTTTGTTTCCGTAAATTAATGTTGTTGCATAGTTTGTAAACGCTTTTGGCAGGTATCTTATTTTTGCGTTTATTTTTGTCATGCTGGTGTTTTTCGCTTCGTGTATTGCGATTATCCTCACGTTTGTCTTTTTTAAGGATGCTTTGATTATTCTTGGGGCAAAGTATTCCAGAATATTGAATATCCTGCCTGTTGCATTAAGCATATCTATTTCAGAGGTATCATCCAATCTCAATATATCCAATGTGAATGATTTCAATCCCTCTTTTCCCTCGTATACTTCGACGTTTCTTTTGAGTTCGGGTATTTTCTGGATATTGTTCAATTTTGGGATCAATGTTTTGATGAAATCTTCTTTTTCTTTTAGCTGTGTTAGTAAATTCTTTGGGTCTGCTGCTGAAAAGAGTTTTCTGCCTGTCTTTATTACGTAAGAGACAAGCCCTTTTTCTATGAGGTTGTCCAAAACGTTATAGGTTACTGAGCGGTCCAGGCCTGTTTTTTTGGCCAGGCCACTGCCGGAAATCTGTCCTGTTTTGAGCAAGCCCATGTAAACTTTTGCCTCGTTTCCTGTTAAACCAGCCTGCCTTAGTTCCTGTTCCATGATGTGAATTTTGATTGCGAATATTAATAAGTGTTGTGATGTTTGTTCACAACAAAGGTATTTATGTGTTGGCGAATAAACTATAATCAATTAATTCGTTATTGATTAGTAAATAATTCATAAGGGGATTTAACATGGATGCGGTTATGTGTTTTGTGTGGGCGGTTCTTGGGATTCTTGCGTTTGTCACGTGTTTAAGGAACCCTGGTGCGCTCTATATCTATCTGGCGTCGGGTTTTCTAGCGGCGGCGTTTATGGCGTTTTTTGATGGAAGTTTTTTGTTTCAGATAATTTTCGGGACTTTGGTGATTATTACTGCAATGATATTTGGTGAGGCAGGAGTTCATGCTTATTTTTTTGTGTTTCTTGCTATTGATATTTTGTTTGTTTTGGTGCATTTTCTGTTTTTTAGATATTGACGTGACAGTGACTAAATTTAAATATGTCGGGAGACAATAGATATGTATAGTATATTACTTGTTCTGGGAGATGATGCAAAGAGGTAGTTGTCAGGGGTAGGTGTTGAATTGAGTTCGATGGATGCTAAAAGGAAGGTGCAGGCGCTTGCGGATATGGCGGCGTATGTGGCGCGAGCTATTGAAAAGGAGAATGGGCATATCAAGGTTGTGAGCCATTTTGATGCTGACGGGATTTGCGCAGGGGCGATTATTTATAAGACGCTTGAGTATCTTTGTAAGGATTTTGAGATCTCTTTTGTGAAGCAGCTTGGGAAGGATGAAATTGCTGAGCTTTCGCGCGAGAGTTATTCTATGCTGATATTTCTGGATGTCGGCTCGGGGCAGTTGAGCCTGATTAAAGAGCATATCCATGTTCCTGTTGTGGTGGTGGATCATCATCCGCCTGAGGAGTGTACATGGGACAAATTATTTCATCTTAACCCGCATCATGCGGGGATTGACGGGGCGAATGAGATTAGCGGCGCAGGGGTTGCTTATGTGCTTGCAAGGAGCCTGTCTGCACAGTCGAAGGGCCTGATTGATCTTGCGATTGTGGGGGCAGCGGGAGATATGCAGTGCCCTAAGGGTGAGTTTTGCGGTGTGAACCTGCTTCTTTTAGAGGATGCTGAATATGTAGGGGCTATCAGGTGTGAGAAGGGATTGAAGCTTTTTGGCAGATATACGAGGCCGGTCCATAAGGCGATCGAGTATTGCAATGAGCCGCTTATTGAGAATGTTTCGGGAAATGAGTCGGGTGCGGTGCAGTTTCTTTCTGAGCTCGGTATCAATGTTGTGGATAAGAAGGGGAAGTGGAGGAAGTTGTGTGACCTGACGGCTGATGAGGAGAAGAAGCTTTCTACGGTGCTTGTTGTTGAGTATGTGGCCTGCGGGGGCAGGGCTGATGAGCTTATTGGTACAATCTATAAACTGAAGAATGATTATGATGTCATGGAGTTTTCGAGTATGCTTAATGCATGCGGAAGACTGGAGAAGCCTCTTTTGGGGGTTAAGATGTGCCTTGGGACATGTGATGGAATTGAGGATGTTCTTTCGAAGTATCGCAAAAAGATTGCTAATGCTGTCGCTTGCGCCAGAAGGATGCGAAAGAGTTTCATTGTTACTGATAAGGTGACTTATGTTATGGGGGGCTCAAATATTGATGAGAATGTTATCGGTACGGTGATTTCGATTCTTTTGAAGAGGGATATTAAGACACAGGTTGCTGTGGGGTTTGGATGTGTGGAGGGGGGTAAGTGGGTTAAGGTATCTCTTAGGGCTAAGTCGAAGGGGGCGGATCTGGGGGCTGCTGTCCATAAGGTTGCGACACAGATTGGATGCGGGGCTTATGGGGGAGGGCATAGCGGTGCTGCGGGAGGGAGGATTCCGAGGGGGTCTGAGATGAGGTTTGTTGAGCTTTTTAATGGGT
>JAFCBW010000038.1 GCA_017610525.1 Candidatus Nanohalarchaeota archaeon
TTCCTTACTCACAGAATCAGCAACATCTTCCACAATATATGGTGTTTCATCCACCAGTGATTCCACACTGCCCGGCACAGTCTCAACAGCAGTTTCAATAGTCTCTTCAAGACAGGACTTATCAATTGCCAAATCAACCCCATTAGAAGTAATATCATTTATTTTTACATTGAGAAATTCCAACTCTACTCCAAATACCAAGGGAACATAAGTTCCTTTTACTAAGAAAACAGGGAACGTATTGCCTTCCATATACCCGTCCCTCTTCCATTTCAAGTACGCATACTCACCAAACATACTGCTAATTTTGTATGCTTCAACATAACCGATAGTCTTTCCACTGGATTCAATATCAATCTTTTCATTGTAATTATAAAATTCCGCAAAAGTAAACGGCGATAAAGAGAGAATAAAAAACACAAAAAAGACAACAGCCAAAAACGAATACCCCACAGACGCGGAAAAAGCGCAAGGCACATAACCTCCAGAACTCTGCATTAGCAAGGGACATCTACGCTCATCTCTCAAATAAATCACCCGATAGATATATGCTCTAAATCCCTTAACAACTGCCTATAAACAATACAAATAAATTCAAAACGCATATTTAAATATCAGTATGCATCCAAGAAACAAAAAACAGGAGATAATAGACAAAAATACTAAAATGCAGATGCTCTACCTGCGCTCATTATCCTAACTACCTTTCCCTCAACCCCATCTCATCATCAATCTCTTGCGCTATCTGCTTCATGCGCTTTATCGTCCGCTCCATATCAAGCTCAATCTCATTAAGCGTATCGCGCAAACTATGCGTACGCAATTCATAAGTAGTATGGTGCTTGACAACAACACCGGAACTCATATACCTCTTGATGTGATGCACCACCGTACCCCGCGTAACACCAACCTTCCCTGCAATATCATCACTTGACAATCCTTCGTCTTCCTTTGCAGCCCTTAGCATGACCATAAGAATCTTTGTAGAAGTCCTGTCCGTGTCTCTGGGAGTGACGATACCAAGGCACTCACACATCCATTCGACATCAGTATCAAGCCCCTTTTCTCTTGGCTTCTTAATCTCTGCCAGTATAAAGCGCCTCATACTCACATATATGGATGCAAACATTTAAAAAGATTACACAACATCTTAATTTTGTTGATAACTTATAAACAAAACAAACATAGGGGTGATTTAGATGAAAAGATATGACTTGTTTGACGAGATAAGAAGAATGCAAAGAGAAATGGACAGGCTATTCAGTGACTTTGGGAGTCCAGGCCGTTTTTTAGCCCTCCCGGACGCGAAAGGTGAAAAGGAACTTACGGGAGACATCGCACGTGAGCCACTCGCAGATGTCAAAGAAACAGACAAAGAAGTGATAACAAATCTTGACATACCTGGGGTCAACAAAAAAGACATACAACTCAACATAACTGAGGACTCTCTTGAAGTGAAAGTAGAACAAAAACACGAGGCAAAAGAAGAAAAAGAAGGTTATATAAAAATGGAACGCGGATACAGAAGCTACTACAGAAGTCTTCCATTCCCGAAAAGAGTGATACCCGATAAAGCAGAAGCAAAATACGAAAACGGCGTACTTGAAGTAAAGGTACCAAAAGAACAGGAAACAAAAAAGAAAAAACTTATTGAAATAAAATAGTCAAAGCCATGACCTCCCAAATACATGGCTTTGTCAAACCCTAAAGCTGGGGGGTACAACCCTCCCCGGCTACCCCACACAAAAGGTTATAAAACTAACCAATAAAATGGTTCCGTCAAAGGCGATATAATGAACAAACCAGAACACAAACCAAAAAAAGAAGACACAGAACTAAAGACTCTGGAAAAAAAGCTCGAAAAACAAACACAGATAATCAACGACTACATAAACCACATCAAGCGCTCACAAGCAGACTTCGAAAACTACAAAAAAAGAATAGAAAAAGACAGGGAATGTGCATCACAAAGAGAACTTGAAAAACTGGTCTCAAACCTCCTGCCGATAATCGACACCCTTGAGCGCGCACTTGCTGCATCAAAAAAGAACCACGACATAGGATCACTGGTATGCGGCATAGAAATGACACAAAAAAACCTGTGCAACATCCTCGAAAAAGAAGGCTTAAAAGAAATAGGCTGCATCGGCAAAGAATTCGACCCAAACATGCACGAGGCACTAATGACAATAGAATCAAAAGACCACAAAGACAACACAGTATGCGAAGAACTCGAAAAAGGATATACTTTCAAAAACAAACTGATACGGGCATCAAAAGTAAAAGTAGTAAAAAACGAATAATAACAAATACATAGAGGTGTATTAATATGGCAAAAACAATAGGAATTGACTTGGGAACAACCAACTCATGCATGGCAGTAATGGAAGGCGGCAAGCCGACAGTCATCCCCAACGCAGAAGGCAACAGGACAACCCCATCAATAATCGCATTCACAAAAAAAGGAGAGCGCCTTGTAGGCCTCACCGCCAAGAGACAGGCAGTGACAAACCCTGAAAACACACTATTCTCAATCAAAAGGCTGATCGGCCGCAAATTTACAGACAAAGAAGTCCAGAAAGACATAAAGATCATGCCATTCAAAATAACAGAAGCAAAAAACAAAGACGCATGGGTAACTGCATCAGGCAAAGACTACTCAGCCCCGGAAATATCTGCAATGACACTCCAGAAACTAAAAAGCGATGCAGAGGCGTATCTCAACGAAAAAGTAGAGAAAGCAGTAATCACAGTCCCTGCATACTTCAACGACTCCCAGAGACAGGCAACAAAAGATGCAGGAAAAATCGCAGGCCTCGAAGTCTTAAGAATAATCAACGAGCCCACAGCAGCAGCACTTGCATACGGCCTCGACAAAAAGAAAGACGAAAAAATCGCAGTATTCGACCTTGGCGGCGGAACATTCGACATATCCATACTTGAACTCGGTGACGGCGTCTTTGAAGTGAAATCAACAAACGGCGACACCCACCTCGGCGGCGACGACTTCGACCAGAAAATAATCCACTCCCTCGTAGAAGAATTCAAAAAACAGGAAGGAGTAGACCTGTCAAAAGACACGATGGTCCTCCAGCGCCTCAAAGAAGCAGCAGAAAAAGCAAAGATTGAGCTCTCAAGCGCGCAGGAAACAGAAATAAACCTTCCATTCATAACCTCCACAGACTCAGGACCAAAGCACTTCAACTACACACTGACAAGAGCAAAACTGGAACAACTAACAGAAGACCTTGTAGACAAAACAGTTGCACCATGCAAACAGGCTATGAAAGACGCAGGACTAAAGACATCAGACATAGACGAAGTAATACTAGTCGGCGGACAAACCAGGATGCCCGCAGTCCAGAAAGCAGTCCAGCTATTATTCGCAAAAGAACCAAACAAAACCGTAAACCCTGACGAAGTAGTAGCCCTCGGCGCAGCCATCCAGTCAGGAGTCCTCTCAGGCGAAGTAAAAGACGTACTGCTACTCGACGTAACCCCTCTGTCACTCGGCATCGAAACCCTCGGAAGTGTCTTCACAAAACTCATTGAGAAAAACACAACCATACCAACCAAAAAATCACAGGTATTCTCAACAGCAGCAGACAGCCAGACCGCAGTGACAATCAATGTCCTGCAGGGAGAACGCGCAATGGCTGCTGACAACCACCCATTGGGCAGGTTCGACCTAGTAGGAATCCCACCTGCACCAAGAGGCATACCGCAAATTGAAGTTACATTCGACATAGACGCAAACGGCATAATCCACGTCTCAGCAAAAGACCAGGGAACAGGCAAAGAACAGAAAATATCAATCAAGCCCGCATCAGGCCTCTCCGAAGAAGACATCAAAAAAATGGAAGAAGAATCAAAAAAACACGCAGAAGAAGACAAAAATAAAAAAGAATCCATAGATGTAAGAAACCAGGCAGAAAGCATAGTCTACACAGCAGAAAAAACCCTCAAAGAGCACGGCGACAAAGTAGACAAAGGCACGCAGGAAAAGATTAAAAAAGGCACAGATACCCTGAAAGAGACACTGAAAGACGAAAAGGCAGACCCTGAAACAATCAAGAAGAACATAGAAGAGCTGAATGCCACAATCTACGAACTGACCACGAAGATGTACGAGGACGCGCAAAAGCAGGCAGAAAAAGATCAGGAAAAGCCTGAAACCGAAAAGAAAAAAGGCGAAGAAGAAGTGGTCGACGCAGACTACAAAGTAGAAGATGAAGATAAGGATAAAGACAAAGGCGAAAAGAAATAGAGAACCACACAACATCTACAGTGTATTAGAGCCACACAGAAATGAAACAGGATAGAACATCCCATCCATAAAACACAACACAGAAGTCACAAGAGATGAAAGATTACTTAGGTAAAATCTCAACAATATTTGCGGTATTCACAGTAATTATCACTCTATACTTCCAACCTGAAAAAGAAACAAATTTAGAAAGCATACTCTTTTTTGGAATAATCATTGTAGTTATCTTGTTCTATTTCATCTATATATACAGTAAAGACAAATTAAATGAAATAGACAAAAACACAGAAAAAATAGTAAAACTGGAAGATAAAGTTAATTATATGAAGCAAATATATGAATTAGATAAGAGGGTGAGTTTATTGGAGAAACAAAAGAAAAGAAAAGCACATATTGACCCACGCATCGTATTCATAATAGTTTTGGCAATTCTGTTATACCTATACCTCAAATCATTAGGCGTAATTAGCTAAAGAACAAACACATAGTTCTACCACCAGAAGCGCAAATACAAAAACCTGTGAAATAAATGACAAAAAAAGACTACTATAATATCCTTGGCGTAGACAAAAACGCATCACCAGAGGAAATAAAACGCGCCTACCGAAAACTTGCACGAAAATACCACCCCGACGTCAATCAGGACGACAAGGGAGCAGAGGCAAAGTTCAAAGAACTCAACGCAGCATTTGAAGTACTCGGCAACCAGCAAAAAAAAGCCCAATACGACCAGTTCGGCCACGCCGCATTCCAGCAGGGATCAGGAGGTGGTGGCGGCGGCTTCCGCGGCTTCAGAGGTGGCGGCGGCTTCTCATCATTTGAAGATATCTTCAGCGGCAGCGGCTTTGACGACATATTCAGCGCATTCTCAGGCATGAGAGGCGAAGAGACACGAAGACGCTCCGCACCCGGCGCAGACCTCAGGTACGACACCACAATCACCCTTGAAGAAGCATACACAGGCATTACCCAAAAGATACAAGTCCCCCGCTTCGAAAAATGCATCGCATGCAAAGGCACAGGCGCAAAAAGCGGCACAGCCAAAAAAACATGCGACAAATGCAATGGCAGCGGTCAGGTCAGGCAAGTGAGGCGCTCATTTTTGGGACAAATAGTCACAGTCGGCATATGCGACAAATGCAGGGGCAAAGGCACAATAATAGAAACCCCATGCCCTGAATGCAACGGAAACGGCAGGGTCAAAAAAACAAGGACAATCGACATAAAAATACCCCCTGGAGTAGACAATGACTCACACCTGAGAATGGCAGGCGAAGGTGAAGCAGGCATGAACGGCGCTTCAAGCGGAGACCTATACATTGTAATCCATATCAAACCACACGACATATTCGAGCGCTACGAAAACGACCTCTACTGCAAAACCACAATTGGAATTGCACAGGCAATACTCGGCAACGAAATAGAAATACCGACAATTAAAGGAAAAGCAAAACTGAAAATCCCTACAGGAACGCAGAGCCATACAGTATTTAAACTGCGTGGTCAGGGAATGCCGGATGTTCATGGCAGGAGCAAAGGAAACCAGTTTGTAAAAGTCGTTGTAGAAATACCCAGGACACTGACAAAAAAACAAAGGCAGCTTATGGAAGAATACGCAGTGGAATCAAAACAAAAAGCTACTGTCGGCAAAGGTTTCTTCGACAAGATGAAAGAGTATTTTTGAGTCTATACCTTATTCTATATTTTAATCTAATAACTTCTTCCAGATAGCAGTGACCCGACCAGAATGACTGCAATCAGAGAGAATAAGTTCATGCCAGGCGATTCTGAAGTCAAGCCAGAACCTCCTTGTACAACATATACCTGTAATGACTCATGAACAATCAAGGTATTAAAGGTCAACGATTCTGCAAAGACCCTCAATCCATAAACACCAGCCTGCCCGGCAAAAATAGTAACCGGCACATTGACTGTTTCACCCGGAGCAATCTTAATATCCATTATACTTTCATCGTTGCTGAAACGCGACCAGTAAACAATCCTGTCATCTGGTGAACCAAGCAACTGTAACCTGACTGTATCTTCTACAACCAGATTATTCACAAGTTTCAGCATCAATGTAGAATAAGAGCCCAGAATCAATGTAACAGAATTTGAACCATTACCGCCAAACTCCATATCCATAACCTCTGGCGTCATACAGATACCAAGAGCACACGAACTGTAACAACAATCATCAGATATTACACATGCCTGGCCATCACATTTGCAACACTCCCCATAATCACCACCGCAATCCATATCCAACTCATCGCAATCAGAAACACCATCAAAGCAATGATCCGAATACCACACACCTGCAACGCAAGCACCATCACCGCTATTGCACCAGGTATCATCTGCTCCGTCATCACCGCAACATTGAGACCTTATCGAATCCCATACACCCCCTACACAATTCTCACACGCCTCCAGAGAATCATCTGCATCATAGCAGACAGACGTATATTGACAAACGCAGGCACCACCACAGATAGAAGTCAGAACATGCTCCCATTGTGATGGAGCACACAAAGTGCCCCCGGCAATATCCCCGCAGGCATCCGCTATGCTGCTGCAATCAGAATCCTCATCACAAACAGCCCCGCAAGACTCAGAACAGATAGCAGAACAACTACCGGCAACACACGTATAAAAGCCGCAGTCCAATGCAGACCATACCCCAGAACTACAGAGCCACTCAGAACAGCCATCACGACAATCAGCAGAAGCAATTGCCCCATCCAAAAACTCAACCCCATCATGGACACAAGACGTTGATGGCTCACACCACTTACCCGTACCATCATAATCATCAACACAGTGCCCCGAACAGCAATCAGAATCAACAGAACATGGTTCATCATCAACAAAACACACAAAGAACCCATCATTCCTGCCCATATAATCACCCCAGCCGGCATTCGTAGCAAAATCACTATACACAAGACAATAATCCAAAGTCCATGTCCCGCTGACATCCGCTGTCTCAGTAAATGTAACTGTTTTAGTTTCTCCACTTGAGGCAGAAACCCATGCATCCAAATCATGCGCACAACCGACAGGATCAATCATATTGCACTCCACAAGAAACCCCCATGAACCACTATACGAACCGCTCGCAGTAAATGACACCACAGTATCTATATTACCATTAAACTGGTAAGTCCCTGACGGCGGAGTAACTGAATTAATTGAAACAGCAAGGGACTCGCAACTATTTGACTGGCAAACCTCAGTATTGGCGCAAGAAGAACCATAATACTGCCCGGCTCTTCCGCAAACACCAGTAATATCCCTCACGCACGCTACACCAGGAAGACTGCAATCCAAATCATACAATGCACAATTATCACAGAACCCCGAACACCCTTCCTTACATCCCTGATCTTCCCATATACATCCAGTGGCTGCGGAACCACACATCCATTCATGACCGTCATTCCCTTTACCTATCAACGAACCGCATTGATACTGGACAGCAACACTATCACAATCTTCACCTGACTCAGTAACACCATTACCGCACAAAGAAGAACAATCATTATCATTGACAGCATTACACCCTGCAGGACAGCACCCGTCACCATCAATACACTGATAATTTGCAACATTATCACTGGCATCATCTATACACGATGCACCAGAACAATCTGCACCCACCCAGTCACCATTAGAGCATAATTCAATATTTGCGTCCCCGTCAACATTCTGGAACGTACATGCACCAAAACAGGCACTAGCCCCCGCATCACCGGGAAACAAGGCATCATCAATACAACCACCACCGCAAGTCCTGTCCAGATAACCACAATAATCATTACCTAAACCACCGACAGAGGCACACCCGGTATAATCCCTCCATCCATTATCATCTATTATATAATCATCGTCCATGCATGGATCACAACCATTCCAAACAAATGGGCAATTACCAAGAGAGCAATAATAATCCTTTCCACACAACGAAGCCCCATTGCACTGCGCAACATCATCATAATTATTGCAATTAACAGAAGAAAAAGAACAGCTGCACCCCGCATTACAAGTGCCGCTATAACGCACATCCCCCGTACAATAAGGCGAACAATCCCCATCAGCATCACAGGTTGCACCGCAGGCTTGCGAACAACTAGCAGAGCAACTGCCCCCGGAGCAAGTATAAGAGCCGCAATCAGCAACAGACCAAGACCCGGAATTACAGATCCTTTTCGTACAGCCATTGAAACAACTGGGACCATCTGCACTATTCAAATACTTTACTCCATTATGCGCACACGACCCGGCCGGCTCGCACCACCTGCCACTACCGTCATAATCTACTGCACAATGCCCTGAACAGCAATCAGAATCAACAGCACACGCAGCACCACTGCCGGAACAGCAACTAAAAGCACAATCCTGAAGCCATGCATTCTCAAGCGCACATTGCTCGTTACCTGAAATAGAACCAGACAGGCAGTCAACGATTGATGCTTGCAGTTCTGTAGTGCCTATAACACCGCTGCCATCAGCATCATAGCCACACAAAAGAGTCTGATAC
>JAFCBW010000160.1 GCA_017610525.1 Candidatus Nanohalarchaeota archaeon
TTTATAGAGAGGTGAAAATGCTTAGCCATAAGCTCTCAGATGTATATAGGAAGTTACCTGTGTATATCGCAATTACATCGTCATTTCTATATACTCTTCTCGGTTTTACTGGATTGGGAATCTTGCTTTATTCTACCTATTTGAAAGATATTACATTGCTTTCTGTGTTAATTATGTTTATATCCATTATTTATATTTTTATGATGCTTTACATGTGGTATTCGCGAAACAAAGCTGAGTCTTGGTTTAAATGGCCTAAGTTACCACAATTTAAAAGGATTAAAAAAAAAAATTGAAGAGGTGGCAATATGAAGAAAATAAAGGACGTGTACATCGCTGGACCTCTCTTCAATTGGAGTGAACAATGGTTTAACGTAAGGTTGAAGGAGGAACTAAAAAAGATATCGGCGCAGAGAAAATTGGATATCTGGTTTCATCTCCCTCAAGAATTTGAAGGGAATACCAAATCTGATATTTTTGATAAAAATAGGAGTCTGCTTGATGCATCTCAATGTGTAGTAGCTATTCTCGATGGTGCAGACATAGATAGTGGCACGAGTTGGGAAATCGGCTATGCTTATGCGAAGGATAAGAAGATTATTGGTGTAAGAACTGACTTTAGATATAGTGGGGAACATGGCAAAGGAAATCTTATGATTCTTAAAAGCTTATCCTTGCCACCAATAAATAAAAGTAGAATAAAAAATAAACCCGCGCTTTATTCGATATCAGATATATCTGAAAAAACTGGAGGGGATCTTATTTCTAAACTTGCAACATCTATTATAAGAAAAATATTACAAGTTGACACAGATTAGAAGCAACTGAAGTCAAACGTTGCGCCGGCACACCCAACCGCAGCAGAGCTGCGGGGCATGCCGTGCCGTCGCTTAACAACTCAGTTTTTATTCGAAATCTAACAGTTACACCTATTGCATAAACACAGTGACATGCATGTTTTAACTCGGTCATACATATTAATATATGTACTTGCGGTTGAAGTTGATGCTTGTTTTGTCCCAACCGCAGCAGAGTTGCGGGGTATAACGACTAAGATCAAAAGAAAGGCATGAAACTTATGATATCCTCGAACAAAGTTCGAATCTGCTCAAAAAAGGGATGCCACGGAATTTCATTCTGGGTGGTGGGGAGGTTGGGGCGATATCCCCTGGCTTCCATTCTAAGTCCCCGCTGCCCCATTACTCCCCTCACCAAGAGCCCTTGAGAACACCTTGTAGAAATTAAAAATCCCGAATTCCATAGGCTCGCCCGACTCCCGCATCAACTCCAGCCCCTGCTCTAAGGATAGGATACAGGACGGGCAGTTGGTCAGTAGCATGTGCGCACCCTCTTCCTCTGCCATTTCTATCTTATGTGCTGAATTATTGTCAGGAACCTGTGGGTAAGCTGCGTGTACACCTGCTTTTTTTGGGAGTTGTTTTCAGAAATATTTTTATGAGATTGCGTTTATTGTACTTTGGAGGGTGTGGTTATGAACTACATTCGGGACAATGACGGACGAAATGAAAAATCGGGATGCAGTGTATTATTTACAGGCCTCGATACTTAAATTCGAGGTATGTGACTGGACGTACATTATTACGAAACTGGCTATGAAAAGCAATAGAAAGGAACAATTTAAAACGAGAGTGATATTGTTATTAGCAGTACTGTTATTTCTAGATGCCGGATGTGCTGAAGGAATACCACCTGAAGTAGAATGGATCAGGACCTATAACAGTAGCAGTATTGATAGAGCGCAGTCTGTTCTGCAGACCGGCGATGGTGGCTACATCATCACTGGAACAAGACAATTAGATACTGGAAAATCTATTGATGTCTTGTTGTTAAAGACCGATTCAAAAGGAAACGAGCTGTGGAACAGGACCTTAAAAAAAAATGAGTTGCTTGGGAACTTGTTTATAAACAGGACTCCAGACGGCGGATTTATAATTAACGGATCAAATGCCACGTCAACATGGCTAATGAAGACCGATATATACGGAACTATACAGTGGATCAACACATCAAATGAAATTGCATATTTATATCCAAAGACCATGCAGCAGACCTTTGACGGTGGTTATATCAAAGGAGAAGATACCACTTTTCCAGATGGTATTCACCATACTAATGTTTTGATTATTAAAACTGATGCACAAGGAAATGAACAGTGGAGGAGGATCCTTGGAGGTGGGAACCATGATTGGCTGTCTTCGGTCTGGCAGGTCAGTGATGGCGGATATATCCTGGGAATTAGAACATTTAACTTTGGTGGAGGTTTCTGGGTCATTAAGCTCGATCCAATGGGAACCATACAATGGGACAGGACCTTTGAAGGAGTAAAATATATCCAGCAGACCTCTGATGGCGGTTGTATACTCGCAGGCAAACATTTTATTAAGATTGATTCGAAGGGTAATGAGCAATGGAAACTGACCTTTGAAAGTAACTGGATAGATTCTATCCAGCAGACCCATGACGGCGGCTATATAATCGCAGGTGATAAGGACTCAGATATATGGCTGATAAAGTTACAAAAATTAGAACCGATCCCCTGTGCTTTATTCACATACGTTCCTGCATATCCCGGTATAGATCAATCAATAAAATTTGACGCTTCTGCGAGTTATGTCCCGGGTGGGAATATTACTAATTACTTCTGGGATTTTGGAGACGGGAACACAATAAACACCTCTGAGGAAATTGTCATGCACTCCTATGTCTCTAAAGATAATTACGTTGTAAATCTGACAGTGGTAGACAATAATGATACAATTAGTTCAACATATAAAGAAATAAGAGGTCAAC
>JAFCBW010000161.1 GCA_017610525.1 Candidatus Nanohalarchaeota archaeon
TCAATCAGCACTACTATCAAAACGATTCAGGACATTATGAGGAAGGATGCAGGCGTGGACGGCGACGCTCAGCGTATCAGTCAGCTTGTGTGGATGTTTTTCCTCAAGATATATGATGACCGCGAAAAAGAGTATGAGTTGATGGAAGATGTTTATGTTTCACCAATTCCCGATCGTCTGCGCTGGTGCAACTGGGCGGCTGACCCTGAGGGTATTACGGGCGATGAGTTACTGGATTTTGTGAACAATGACCTTTTTAAGACCCTGAAGGATCTATCTCTTGATGTAGAAGGCGACCGACGCGGTTTTGTGGTTCGCAGTGTGTTTGAGGATGCATATAATTACATGAAATCGGGCACTCTTATGCGTCAGGTCATTAACAAGATTAATGAGATTAATTTCAATAAGACTGATGATCTGTTTTTGTTCGGGGATATTTATGAGCAGATTTTGAAAGACCTTCAAAGCGCAGGTAATGCCGGTGAGTTTTATACACCACGGGCTGTTACCAAGTTTATGGTGGACAGGGTTGACCCGAAGCTGGGCGAGAATATGCTTGATCCTGCCTGCGGAACGGGTGGTTTCCTTACTGCTACTATTGAGCATGTGCGCGGAAACTATGTTAAGAGTGTTGAGGATGAAGCAATACTTCAAAGTTCAATTTCCGGCGTGGAGAAAAAGCCTCTTCCGCATCTTCTTTGTGTTACGAATATGTTGCTGCACAATGTTAAAGATCCTTCACAGATCCGACATGATAATACTCTTGCACGACCTTTGCGCGATTATGGGCAAAAGGACAAGTTGGATGTAATTGTCACCAATCCGCCATTTGGCGGTATGGAGGAGGACGGGATCGAATCCAATTTTCCGGCATCTCTCCGTACAAGGGAAACCGCCGATCTGTTCCTTGTGCTTATTGTACATCTTCTAAAAGACGGCGGGCGCGGTGCTATTGTTCTGCCTGACGGGACACTGTTTGGTGAGGGTGTGAAGACACGGATCAAGGAGGAGTTGCTTGAGAAGTGCAACCTGCATACCATTGTGCGTTTGCCGAATGGTGTATTTAATCCATACACAGGAATCAAGACCAACCTGCTTTTTTTCACAAAAGGCGAATCTACAAAGGATGTCTGGTTTTATGAGCATACTTATCCTGAAGGGTACAAATCTTATTCCAAAACAAAACCCCTGCGCATAGAGGAGTTTGAACCTGAGAAGGCATGGTGGGACAATCGCGAGGAGAACGAGTTTGCATGGAGAGTGTCGATCGAGGAGATCAAGAGCAATGGCTACAATCTGGATATTAAGAACCCGAATGTAGAGGATGTAAACCACGGCGACCCTGATGAATTACTGCAAGATTACCACCAGTTGCTACATGACATTGCAGACACCCGCAACAAACTCAGGGATGAACTTGTGGATGCGCTCGGCGAGAAAAAAGCATGAACCCTGAGACGTTTTTTGATAAATTCGGACTGCTTGCCGATACGCCAAATGGTGTGCAGAAACTGCGCGAGCTTATTTTGCAACTTGCAGTACAGGGGAAACTTGTGCCACAAGACCCGAATGATGAGCCTGCGGCGGTGTTGTTGGAGAAGATTAGGGCTGAGAAGGAGAGGTTGGTTAAGGAAAGAAAAATAAGAAAATCAAAGCCCTTACCTCCTGTTGAGATCGATGAGATTCGTTTTGAAATACCAGAAAGTTGGGAATGGATAAGATTGAATCAAATCGGAGATTGGGGCGCAGGTGCCACTCCGAATAGAGCGAAATCAGAATACTATGGAGGTTCTATCAAATGGCTCAAATCCGGTGAACTAAACGACGGATATGTTAGTGAATCTTATGAAAAAATCACCGAATCTGCATTGAAAGATTGCTCACTTAGAGTAAACAAATGTGGTGATGTTCTCATAGCCATGTATGGCGCTACTATCGGAAAAGTGGCAATTCTTGAAGTGGAAGCAACAACGAATCAAGCTGTCTGCGCTTGTACCTGTTTTGCTGGATTTTATAATCGTTATCTCTTTTTACTTTTAAAATCTTATAGGCAACATTTTTCAAATCAAGGCGCTGGCGGCGCACAACCTAATATTTCAAGAATTAAGATAATTAATACGGTTGCCCCCTTACCTCCTTTTGAAGAACAGCACCGCATCGTCGCCAAAATTGACCAACTCATGGCGCTCTGCGACGAACTCGAAGCCCGACAGCAGAAAAAGCAAGAAGCTCGCTTGCGTCTCAACAGCGCCGCGCTTGACAAACTGCTGACCGCCCACGAGCCTGCCGAATTCGCTAACCACTGGCAGCGCGTTTGTGACAACTTCGACATGCTCTATGATAATCCTGAAACCGTGGGCGAGCTTCGCAAAGCGATATTGCAACTGGCGGTGCAAGGCAGGCTTGTGCAGCAGGATGCTAATGATGAGCCTGCGGCGGTGCTGCTGGGGAGAATCAGAGAGAAAAAGGGGGAACTGGTGAAGGATGGGAAGATTAAGAAAACAAAAGCACCGTTTTTATGGGAAGAGGGCGAAGTTCCTTATAAATTACCAAAAGAATGGAAATGGACAAGATTTTGTAATATTGCGACAATTGCCTCGAATCTTGTTAAACCAGAATTTTATTTAGATTTGCCTCATGTAGCACCGAACAATATCGAAAAACAAACCGGAAAGCTCTACCAATACCGTACAATCAGAGAAGACAATGTTCGCAGCGGAAATCATAGATTTTATAGTGGGCAAATTTTATATTAAAAAATCCGCCCGAATTTAGCAAAAGTGACAATTGTGA
>JAFCBW010000162.1 GCA_017610525.1 Candidatus Nanohalarchaeota archaeon
GCGCAGGTTTCTGTCGGATGATGAGATTGTGAGATTGAATATGTTTGATGAGCGCGAGGTTAATGTGTTGTCGAGACAGGCGGATGAGGGGTTTAATGTGACTTTGACTTCGAGTTGCGGGAGGGTGCTTGATGCGGTGTCTGCATTTCTTGGGGTTTGCATGAAGAGGAGTTATGACGGGGAGCCTGCGATTGCGCTTGAGAAGTATGCTCTTTTGGCTAAGCCGTTTGATCTTTCGCCGGTAATTGTGCGGAAGGATGGCAGGTGGATTTTGGATACTACGCGGCTTTTTGAGTTCATGTATGAAAATGTTGAGAAGGATAAGAGGAGGCTTGCTGCTACTGCGCATCATTATGTTGCTTCAGGGTTGCTTGAGATTGCGCGCAAGTATGACGAGGATAGGAAGGTTGTGTTTTCAGGAGGGGTTGCGTATAATTCTATTATTTCAGGGTTTTTGCAGAAGAGAGGGGTGCTTATGAATCGCGAGGTTGCGTGCGGGGATTATGGGATTGGTTTTGGGCAGTGCGCTTATGTGGGGCTGAATAGGGGCGGGTTTTAATAAGTGGGGATAAGTATAGATAGGTATTATGCTGAAGATGAAGGGTTTTTTGGTTTTGATGGCTTCGGGAGGGTGTCTGCATGAGAGTGCGCCTACAACAGATGAGGTCCTGAAGGAAGTCACAGGTATTGAGGAGATTGGGGGGAAGTATAACCTGACTCTTGTTGATACTAAGGTTACGATTGATAACAGGAGTTCTTCTATGAAGATGATTCGTTATGTCAAGGATGGCGTGGTTGTTGAGCCGGATATGATGCTATCTGATAATATGAGGCCGGGGCTTGACTGGATAAGGGAGAATACACAGGAAGATGTTGTTGTGTTTTGCTGGTGGGATTGGGGGCACATGATTCGGGCTTATGGGATGCGTGATGTGGTGGTTGATGGTCCTTCGAGGGAGATTCTTGTTACAACTGTGTCCAAGCATGTTGGGAAGTCCCCGGATGAAGTTGAGTATCCTGATTGCGTGTCTCATGATGTGATCTGGGATGTTTCCGGGGCGCTTTTGGCTCGCGATTCTCTGAAATTGCTTGAGGTTATGAATGAGTATGGTGCATGCGTGTTTTATGTTAATATAGAGGATAAATATAAGTCGAATGCGTTCTATATTTCTCTTGGGATGGAGCCTGCGGATCCTGATAGTGAGGAGTTTTGGGGTACTGTTGCCGGGAGGGGTGTTCGCGCGCAGGAGATTGAGGGGCTTGTGCTTGTGTATTCTGATGAGGTTGCGCGGGTGTATGTGCTTGCAGATTAGGGGTTTATAGGAGAAGTCCTGTTGCATGTTCGGCGTTGCCTACTGAGTTTCCAAGGTCTTTTGGAGTTATGTTTTTGCCGGTCTTTTTGTCTGTGAGTTTCAGGCCTGAAATTGTTGCGGGATATTCGTTGTAGACTAGTTTGTTCGGGATGATTTTGTGTGCTTTTTTTTTGAATGTCCATGAAGAATGGGAGTATGCAGATACTTTGAAGCTTATTTTTTCGTGCTTGTTTTGTCCTGAGATTTTAAATGTTGGATGGGGGGTTTGTTTTGATTTCTTTATGGTTATGTCAGTGAATTCGTGGGGTTTGGTGCCGTCGAAGTAGGTTATGTCTTTTTTGAAGGAACTTCCAAGCAGGTGAATGTTGTAGTAGGCGAGGATGGAGTTGTTTTCGAAGTGGAATATACCCCAGTACCAGGGAATTACGGGGGCGTTTACGAAGATGCGCTGGAAGTAAGCGGTTCCGTGGATGGGCTTGTTTTTGTGTTTTCCGGTTATGTTCAGATGGTTTTGCTTGATTATCGAATATCCTTTGTTGAGTGGGTATGTGTGTGAATTATGGATGGGTTTTGTGAAGTTGTTGTTGATTTTTGGTTTCGCTGTGATTTCGAATTCGTCTCCTATCTTTATTGTGCTTTGGTTTTTGGTTATTGTGAATGATGTTGTGGGGTGGGAGTGTGTCGCGATACGGTTCTTCGATATGTTTAGTGTGCATTGCTCCAGGATGTAGTTGTGGTGCATGTTTTCTCCGTCATAGTACCAGGCTGCTACGACACCGTCAAGGGCGGTTCTGTCTTTTGATGGGGTGAATTTTATGTCCTGATTGTTGCAGGATATTTTTTTGTCGTTTTTTGCGGACCAGAGGAGCATTAGCTGGAGCGGTTTTTTTGGGTTTTTTGGGTTGTCTATGAAGAAGAGCCAGAACCACCACCACCATGCGCCTTTTGGCATAGGTTCGTCTTTTATGTCGAAGACTTTCTGTTCCATCTCAATTAAAGATTCTTTTGTTTTGTATTTCATTTTTTTCACAGAGGGAGAGAGAGATTTAAGCAGTAAGCGGGGAGCTTGCAGGCATATTAGCTGAGCGGCTTATGAGCTACCCCAACTTCCCCTAACCATACCTTCCGCCGCGGTACCTGATTTCTCGCGCTTCTTCAACCATGCCTTGCTGAGCCCAGCATTAGCCTTCCACCGCGCAATAAGCGCCATCAACTCAGACAGATTAATAAATCCCTCATTATCAGTGTCTGCCTTATGTCCCCTTATGTCCCCTTTGAAGTATGGGTTCAGAATGTAATATACTCCCTTTCCGGTCCTGCCGATTTTAATGAGTATCCCTCTCCTAACCAGATTCTGTAAGTCCCGGGTAGCTGTTTTTTTAGTTGTATTTCCTGTTTTCCGGTATTCTTCATTGGTGATTTTTCCTTTGTCTTTGGCATATGAGATTGCGTTTCTTTGCCGTTCATTAGGTTC
>JAFCBW010000163.1 GCA_017610525.1 Candidatus Nanohalarchaeota archaeon
TGCACTAAAAATGCAAAAAGCAATACCACTTGAAGAAATGAAAACAGGCATTTATACTGACAAGTACTTTACAAGATCCAGGCAAATACTTGAAGAAGAAGATATCAATCCAATAGTAAGATACCAGGTTTTTACAAGAAAAGATGGGACCGTCAAAGGAATAGATGAAGCAATATCATACATCAGAGCTATGACTGGAGACAAGGCAACGATTTATGCTCTAAATGATGGGGATACCTATACTGCCAAAGAGCCGTTAATGAAGATAGAAGGACATGTACAGGATTTAATTGAATTGGAAACAGTCTATTTAAGCATAATATCTGGTAACTTGACAGAAAGGACAATTGATATGAATGAGATAAGGAAAAATGCAGGAGAAATTGTCCTTGCAGCAGAGGGCAAGCCAGTATTTTATTTCGGGGCAAGGCATTTCCACTGGAGTCTTGATGAAGAAATATCTGAAATATGTAAAGAAGAAGGCTTTGCAGGATGTTCAACAGATATAGGTGCAAAAGCATGGAATACAGAGGGTATTGGTACAATACCACATGCTTTGATATTGAGTTATGCCGCCTATATGCATGAAAACGGAATTGAAGGAAATCCAACAGTAGAAGCAGCCAGGGGATTTGATAAGCATATAGACCCAAGGGTTCCAAGGATTAATTTAACAGACACATATAACCGGGAAATTGGCGATTCAATTGCTTCAGCAGTATCAATAGAGAATTTGGCAGGAGAAAGAATCGATACATGTGGCGAAAATCACTCGCAAGGCTCAGAGAACATCATATTACCGAAATTAGGTGTCCCGGAAAAATACATACAGGGAACAGGTGTCACCATCGCAGGAGTCTGGGCATTGAGAAGAGCACTAGATGAAAATGGTCATGAAAATAATGCGATTACAGTCTCATCCGGTTTCAATCCGGAAAAGACAACAGCATTTGTTACAGCAGACAAAGTTTACAAAGAAATATATGGAAAACCACTGTTCAACACCATAGGAACAGGCAGCATACTGTCCGGCATAACAATGGCAACATCAGATATTGTAGCTTATTTAAATGAAACAGAACAAAGATGGATAAATCACTCTAAAGTCGGACGTAGAGAGACACCCAGTGAAAGACTGGCAATCAGGTCCTGAAATGAAAGCGCAATAATGAAAAACATAGACATCTAATCTACTTCTCTTTCTTCATAATCCCGCGCGCAGCAATAATCCCTGTCGCAGCAGAAGCCACAATACCCCGCGAAACCCCTGCCCCGTCACCTGCAACAAAAAGATTGGAAAGATTAGTCTCCATGTCATTTGTCACATCAAACCTCATAGAATAGAACTTGATCTCAGGCGCATAAAGAAGCGTCCCATCCTCCGCAACACCCGGCACCACCTTATCCAGTTTTTCAAGTCCCTGTATTATATTCATGACAATCCTGTGCGGCAAAGCCATAGAGATATCGCCCGGCGTAACAGCCTTGAGCGTAGGATTGACATAACTCTTATTCAGCCTGTCCCACGTAGACCTCTTGCCGCGCCTAAGGTCGCGCAGCCTCTGTAATATCGGCTTCCCCCCGCCAATAGTCGTCGCAAGCTTTGCAATCGAGATGCCATACTCCGTAGTATTCTCAACAGGCTCAGTCAACTTGATGGTCGTCAGGAACGCAAAATTCGTATTCTCAGACTTCTTGGACATCATAGAGTGCCCATTGACCCCGACATAAGTCCCATAATCCTCCCGCGTCACAAACCCGGAAGGGCATGTACAAAAAGTCCTCACCTTATCATCATACTTATCAGAATACACATGGAACTTCGGATCCCAGTTGATCTTAGTCGCAGGACTCATCACATGATTTGCAACCTCTACCCTCACACCCACATCAATCGGCGCATGGCTTGACTTAATACGGAGCCTATCTGCCTGCTTCTCAAGCCATTCAGCCCCGCTCCTGCCCGCACCGACCATAAGATACTTTGAAGTATAAGTACTGGCTCCCCCCTTATTCTTTACAGCAACACTGAAACAATCACCATTGGCGATTTTTACAACCTCTGTATTCAAAAGAAAACTGACATTACCCTCTGACTCAATCTTCTTCTTGATCTTCGTAATCAGCGCAGGCAATTTATCAGACCCCACATGCCTCTGCTTCACAGGAATATACCTGATACCGATTCGCGAGCACTTTGCAAGAAGCTCCCCTGTACCCTTGATGCCGCTCAATTGATTGTGCGCCCCGTACTTGACAAAAACACTATCAATATAATTGATAATCTCCATCGCAGTCTTATGCGACACAAATTCAGTCAGGTCACCGCCAACCTTATAATCAAGGTTCAGCTTGCCATCAGAAAGACCGCCTGCCCCACCTACTCCGGACATGATATTGCACGGCTTGCACTTAAGGCACCGACCTACAGAATTAAGCGGACACGCACGCTCCATTGCATCATGTCCCTTATCAATCACAAGAACCTTCATCTTCGACTTTACAGCTAACTCTAGAGAACAAAAAAGACCCGCAGGTCCTGCCCCGACAATGATCACATCATAACTCTGCATCAAAACAACCATAAACTTATAATCGGACAAGATTAAGTTCCAGAACAAATATACGACAACATCTATATAAATGTACTCTAAACTTAATTCTTTTCTTTCTTCTTCTTAAGTTTTGCAACCCCTATACTCCTATTACACTTTTCACCTCGCGGCCTGTAAGGCTTCTTCGGGAACGCTTCC
>JAFCBW010000164.1 GCA_017610525.1 Candidatus Nanohalarchaeota archaeon
CGCGCAGGCTCAAACTCAAAATAAACCTTCTCATCAAACCAAGCGCACCTGAACTTATCAAGTTTAATCCCCGTTCGAAACGAAAGCCCGGACGCATAAAAAAACAGCTGCGAAGCAACATTCTCAACCTTCTCGCGCGCAGCATCGGGCTTAAAATCAAGAACATATATCAAGCCATTCCTGACCTGCAAAACATCAATATGACCATTAATCCCACAATTCAAATTCTTCTCAAAAAGCCACACAGGAACATCACATGCAACAGTAGAAGAATCATTGATCAGCATAAAATTCTCAACAACAGAATGCCTTTCCCTGTTATTTCTGCATGACTTCAGCGCAAACTCAGCAAGCTTACATGCATTATTAAACCTGCCCTGCCTTTTAACATCAATATCAATCTTCATCTGAGAGCACCTGTTCTCAATCTCGCCAAAATACTTCGGGCACCCGTCCTCAAATCCTCTCACATACTCCGCCAATCCCGAAAATCCATTTGAGCAAAGAATATCCAGTTTTGGCTTATGGTATCTGAAATTATAAGACACCCCATTATCCTCAAAAGTCTTTGAAAAAAGAACTTCATCTCCATATTTATTCATAACCTGCGCCCTAATCTTATTGTATGTGCAGACACCTGAAAACTCAGTAAGCCATTGGTGAACAGAACTCTTCGAGACACAGACCTTAAACCTCATGTTAGTAAGTTTTGCTGATTTCTCCAGACTATTGCCGAGATTATAACAGCTAACAGCATTTATTATAACCTGTGGGCTATATGTCTTGTTCCTTAGCTTACTCACTGCAAATTTTCTGCCGCAGTCCTTGCACGAGATTAATTGCCGCCGACCGAATTTGACTTTTCGCATACCTTTTTTAACTACATTTTTGCTATTGCAGTCCGGGCATTTAACATCTTTCATTTCTTCACCTTCACCCAGTATCTTTGTTTTGTACTCTGATAGAAATTAAATAAATATTACAAACACGCACAATGTCACAATCACCATTATAGCCGCATGTTTTACACCTGCAGCCGCCTTACCCTCTCCTATGACTCCTGCAAGTATCCCACTCGATACCCCCTGTATAATGCACATAAACAGAAAAAGGCTCACAAAATACACATACTCACAGCCAAGACCCATCGCTCTCCCTATATCACACATAAGCTCTGACGGCAGGCCCAATGCCGCGCAATTTGCAGACGGGTCTATCGGTGTAGTCGGATCCGAGATATTTATCCCAAGCATCGGCACAATCATCTTATAGAGCATAACAATGATTCCAAGAAACATGAAAAAGATAAAATACATGATATATATCTGCTGCGACATTATAGCTTTCTTCTCATCCTCTATTTCTTTTATCAGCCCGATATTCATCGCTATTGAATCCATCGTATTTGCAATATCCCCACCGGACGTGAACGATTCATTTATTATCGTAAACGACTGCTTCATAACAGAACTGCCTTTTATCCTATCTGCAAAACGAGACATGGCTTTTGGGAATGGAAGCCCCCACGACACCTGATGATCTGCTTTCTTTACCTCTCTCGAAAGTACACCATAATCTATTTTGGCCACCATCGTAAGCGCCTGCGGTATAGTCATACCTCCCTTCACAGCCTCAGAAAAATCCTTCATAAACCGCGGAAAACTATCCTCCATCCGCTTGAACCTCGCAAACCTGAAATATCCATACGCAGAAGTCGGCACCACAGCAACAAGCAGGCCAAGAACCATCAATATTATGCTCAGCGTCTGCCCTAAACTCTTGCAATCAGGATCTGGTTCCACTTCGTTTTTAGAACCACACTTGCAATTACAGATATCATCCTGCCCGCAGCCAAGACCTTCATCAGTCTTCGTCTCAGGCGCGCTCACCATCAGCAAGACAACACTCGTCATCAACAGCAAAAACCCTAAAGCAATGCTGCCTGTCTTTACCATCTTCTCTTTCTTCTTAGCTTTTTCCTTCTCATCCATTTAAAACACACATAACTTATCTAAGTCTTAGTCGACGGAGCTATACCCTTTATAAGTATCATAAATCCAAACGATGCCACAGGCAGGAACAGAAATGTTATAAGGAACTGTAAAAGCACGATCATCTTACTTGAACCGGAACTCATAGATCCCATTATCGTCGTAAGCACCATAAAAAACACAGAACCGACTATCACGACAGTAATATACATCTCAATAAACATCGTAAGCTGCTGGGTAAACTGAGCCAGCCTGCGCTTATACTCCATCATAGTATTTCCTGCCTTCTCATGCAGAAACGTCTGGAGATCCCCCCCAACCACAATAATAGACTTTATGCCCCAGAATATATCACGCAGGCGATCCGAAGGAGTCCTGTTTGCAGCGTTCTCAATAGCGACCGCCAGGTTCACACCCAGCACATCTGTCTCCTCAATGATCCTCTCTGCCTCCTTCGAAATTTCACCATACTCCTTGAAATTCGCAAGCGCACGAAACATCGCAATCGACGGCGTACCGCTCCCTGAAATTGTCGCAAGATAGAGAGTCGCAAACGGCAGGCAATCATCAATCTTTTTCTTCCTGTCAGCGACCATAACAGAAGGATAAGTATAATACAACATAAAAATCCCGCATGATGACACTATCCCAAAAAGAAACCCCAAAAACACACCAAGC
Source organism: Candidatus Nanohalarchaeota archaeon (assembly GCA_017610525.1). Lineage (GTDB taxonomy): Archaea > EX4484-52 > EX4484-52 > EX4484-52 > B79-G9 > B79-G9. The sequence goes on from JAFCBW010000164.1 coordinate 2,670, forward strand.
ATTATGGCACTGAGAATAGCGATATTAGCAACAGATTTCAGCAACAGAAACACAATAACAGTACTGGCCACAGAC
>JAFCBW010000165.1 GCA_017610525.1 Candidatus Nanohalarchaeota archaeon
AATCAACATTCAAAGAAGCTCCCGAAAGAGTATCAGTATATGCCTGATCAGCCATCCAGTACAAACTCATCATAATCCCCTGCTCATCTGGATATTCACAATTATACGCAGGTGTCGCATTCCACGGATCACAACTACCAACAGGACTATTAAGTGTCTTGTTGACCGCAACATCCAGATAAAATCGAGATTCAGTATGTTCATAAGCAGCCCACGCAGATAGTGCTGAAACAGAAAAATTCAGCGCATAACACCCCGACTGCACACAATAACCCTTCCTTGAGTTAGTAATATTTATAGCCTTATCATAATAAGTAGAATTCCCAGTCATATCAAAAGCACTAAACAACCCCATAGTCAGATAATCAGAATCATTCATACCCACACCGACAAGACTCAAGTTTTTCGCAACCCTCATAAACACATCATTTCCACTCTGCTCATAAGCCTTAAAATACGCAAGCATCATCAGGCCCTGCTCATCACCACTCCCGCAATCATAATCTGGTGTAGAATTCCACACATCACACACCTCAGAACTACCAAAAGAATAATCCAGCGCAATCCCTTTAATCTCACTATCATGCATCTTTTGATAAGCACCCCACAACGAATAAATCATCCACCCCTGCCTCAATGGAGCAGAAACATCCCCTAAAGGTGAGTCATCAACAGAATCATTATAACAATCAAAATCACCATCTGAATGATCACATGTTGCCCACTGGTCCTCAAACCCAAGCATAGCTATCGCATCTGTCTCATCAATTTCACTAACACTAAAATTAGCAGCAAGGACACTATAATTTAAAATATCAGAAGAAAAGTAAGCATTTGAATACCCATAAATCATCGAACCCTGCTGCGTTTCATAATCACAGATAAAATCACTGCCTAAATTAGGTCCGCAAAGATACTCTGGATTAGAATCACTGAAATTCTGTGCAATCAACCTAAAAGTATCATTCCCGGACGAAAGCGCCAGCTTAAACGTACCCCCATTTTCAGGATACCTTGCCTCAGAATCATTGTCATAAAAATAATATTCATAGACCCCCGCAGTTTGAACATGCGACGAGGGAATAGTACAACTTTTCTCCTGAAGAGAAACAGCACCGGACCTCCATAAACCATATCCCATCTTTTTATACCAAAGAGACGGATTCCTCAATGCGCCGCCAAACGAAACATTAATCGTCACAGGCTGCGAAACTCGGGGATTGACTGACACAGAATGTGAATAAAACGTGGCATTCTCTGCTTCAAGAACCTGATACGCCTTGAAAAAAGCATTAATAATTGCCCCCTGCTCAAGAGGATTCTGGCACGAGAATGTACCATTCCATGGATTGCACGAACCTGAAAAATTATGCATCGTCTTATCATAAGCAGAAAGTTTATATCTATAGTCTCCCGTTTGCTCATAAGCGGTCCACATCGCAAATGCGCTGATTGACTGATTATACACATCACATCCCCCATACCTGCACGCATCAATTCTCTCCAGAGAAAGATTAACCGCCTTGACCCTATAGGACTCATTCCCTGTCAATTCATAAGCCTTAAAGAATCCCAATATCAAAAAATCAGAATTTGAATAGTTTGAACCATTAACTGCAAGATTTTGTGCGATTTGTTTATAATTAACCTCTCCTGTGAACTCATAAGCCTCAAAAAAAGAATACATCATAAAACCCTGATCATCACCATTACCGCAATCATAATCAGGCACAGCATCCCACACATCACAATTTTCAGCACTCCCGTTAGTATAATTCACAGCCAACCCCCAAGTAGTTGGATCGCCAGAAAGCCGGTACCTGCCCCACAACGCATGCATCATCGATGCCTGCCTCATTGCACTCGTTGGCGCAGCATCATAATCTGGATCACTAGCATCATAATTCTCACAATCAAAATCATTATTAGCATGGTCGCACGTTTCATAAGGATTAAGCGGATCAACACTATCAACGGGACTCTCAGCCAAATCCTTTGACTTATTCCCAAAAGTAGCATTACTTGTCATAAAAAAAACATTATCGAATGCAGTAATCATAAATCCCTGCATATCCTCATACTCGCAACTATAATCACCACTCCATGGAGCACAAAAACTAAGCGGATCAGAAACAGCCAGCTTCTCCGCCTTATCATAAATTTCTGCACTACCTCCGGAAATACTTAACCTTAACGCAACATCAGCATCAGGAAACCGCGAACTCCCAGATTCATTGGCAAAATAATACTCATACAAACCCTCCGACAAAAAAGACGCAGGAACAGCACAACTTCCATTAGCAAGAGAAACATTAAACACAAGCCACCCGCTATCATCCACTGCCCTGAAATATAATCGTGGTGCCGCAACACCCGAGAAATTAACAGAAATCACAAGATTACCACCTGCCTGCGGCACAGGCTCAACCCTTGGCAAAAAAAATCCCGCGTGAGCAATAGAACTAAGAATAAGCATCGAAACAATAACACTGTAGCTAAATGACTTTATCTTGATACATCATCACCTATCAAGGACAAATATAAGACTCATACACCCCATTAGGGTATGGATATTTTTTCCGTGATACTAAATTTCCTCATAACCTTAAGTTCTATTGGAGAATAGGTCAGAGGATTACGTTTGAGTACATAAAATCCGTATTTTAGGTCATCAAAAAAATGCACTTTACACGGAAATTTTACTCAGACCCCCCCATTAGTAATCTATATATAGAGG
>JAFCBW010000039.1 GCA_017610525.1 Candidatus Nanohalarchaeota archaeon
AGGAATTTTAATCGTAATATGGCAACGCGTACAGTTCATACTATTCAACAACACAACATGCGCTTTAATATAACCGCTAACCTCCTCAGTCTGCCCGTCCTGAACAAATTCAAGAACTCCGTCATTGACCATATCGAAAATATACATTATCCCAACAATAATCAGAGCCCCCAATGCAAACATCATCACCTCTTCAATTATCAGTACCTGGCCTTTTCTTTTTCTTTTGTTGCAGGACAAACATCGCCCAGCAACCAAAGTCTGCAAAAATCCAATACTATGCAGGCATTTTTGCGCTTTTTCTTCCATACGATTGGTTGGAAAAAAACTTGGAATCATTCAACATCACCAACATTCCATGATTTTGATTGTAACATAAATTGCACCTTTGCAATCAAAAAGCATGGAACTCTCCAACCTCACCACATATTCCAACGCTTCTTTTATTGCGAGACAAACTTTTCCCAGTAATCAAAAAGCTTGGAATCATTCAACACCACCAATATTCCTTGACTTTTGATTGGGAGACAAACCTTCCCAACAATCAAAAAGCATGGAACCATATACTAAACATGCATTTTTGCGCTTTTCCTTCCATACTACTGGTTGAAAAAACGATCGGAATCACTCAGCATCACCAATATCCCAGAATCTATAACTTGCTTTTACAGGAGACATTACGCCACCCTCATTCACGACATTGATATGTATATCTTCGTTCCTATAAGATCCCCGCCATGCTCTGACTCGCCGATTATCTTCGAGTTATCGTCACGCCGGATAGTAATCCTATGCTGTCCCTGACCTAAAACATTATTCCCTTCGCGCGTTAGCTCTATCCTGTAACCATCCTTGCTTGGAGTAGATATATCATCAAGTTCCCTATATGCCAGACGATATATCGTTTTAAACCTGTCTCCGGCAGGCTCGCTTCTCGCAATAAGAACACCCGCCTCATCAATGCCAACAATGCCTGCCTTCTCCCTCTCAGGACCCACTATCAGCGCCTGACTATCTATATCCCCGACACAGTCAATATGATGTACCACATAACTTTCACCATCAAGAATAAAACTGCTTCCTTCTGAATATGTTCCATCTATCGACGAATCCGTACAAACTGACAACACAACCTTACCAGGTCCGCAACTGGACGTCATAGTACACGTCACATCATCATTGATATTCACAATTCCCGTACCGCCAAGAGCCGTAACCGCAGCCATATCCTCCTGCACCGGCGACATGCCGCCCGCAAGCGGAACCCATGCAGTGGTTGCAATATTCAGGCCCCTCGTAACAATCGTATACGTCAAAGAATTATCATCCCTCAACTCAAGATCACCTGTAAGCTCAACAGACAAAGTCCTCTGCTCACCGGTCTCTGCCACATCATCCACCTTCTCCTTCAGAAGAATCATAAAACTCTCAGCAAGCTCATTATCTGAAGAAGTGCGCCCCTTTTCAATCAATGGCACACCCCACATATAGGTAGCACCAACAACAGTAACCAAAATACCGCTTATAAGTATTATAGATAGCACCTGAGACTGCGCCTTGTGATACAACTCACGGCTACTGCCCCTCTCACCCTTACTATTCCTTGACAACCTTGACAAAAACATATTCTACCACCTTCCTCTCTTCAATCCAATCAACACATTCAATTCAACCAATACAATCATCCACTTTTACAACCACAGACAATCACGATATACCACTACTACAACTTCAGTACCACAAACTTGAGTATCACACAAACACTAACTAACTCCAACACCAAGTTAAATACTAACTTAAATACTAACTTACTAACTTAATATGTGTATAACAGGGTATATAAACTTTTCCAAGAATATATAGATATCGCAAAAAATCCCTACACTGACAAAAACTATTTATGATTTACAAGTCAAAAATAAACGCAATAATATACGAAAAAACAAAAAACTCAACAGAGGTACTCCAATGAATACCATCCCCCCATCAAACTACACAAAAAGAGACATCCTGACATCACCATACCAGTCCGACCCCTGCAAAATCCTGCTCCTCGGTTCCGGGGAACTGGGACGCGAAGTAATCATCCAGGCCCAGCGCCTCGGCATGGCAACAGTCGCAGTAGATCGTTACAAAAACGCCCCGGCCCAGCAGGTAGCGCACAACTCGCACACAATAGACATGCTCAACGGCGATGAATTACGCCGCATCGTAGAACTTGAAAAACCCAGTGCAATAGTCTGCGAAATAGAAGCGATCAACCTCGACATGCTAATGCAGCTCGAAAAAGAAGGCTGGCCGGTAAGGCCAAACGCAAAAGCAGTCTGGACAACAATGAACAGGGAAAGAAGCAGGGACTTAATTGCAAAAGCAGGAGTGCCGACAAGCAAATACATTTACGTAGACACCGAAGACCCCTCTGAATTCAAAAACGCAGTCGAAAAGATAGGATACCCATGCATAAGCAAAGCAATCATGAGCTCATCGGGTCACGGCTCCTACTTCATCAAAACCCCAAAAGACATAGAAAAAGCCCGGCTCACAGCCCAAAAAGACGCAAGAGGCTCAGGCACAAGAGCAATAATTGAAGAATACATTGACTTTGACACAGAAGTCACGGAACTTGCAGTAAGGCATCTGGACGAAAACGGTAAAATAGTTACATCCTTCCCAAAACCAATAGGACATTACCAGATAGAAGGCGACTACCACGCTTCATGGCAAAGCCCAAACATTTCAGAATACCTGCCATGGAAACCAGAAGACATCGGCACAAAATTCAAGCCCGACGAAGACCTTGCAAAAAAAGCAGAAAAAAATATATACGAAGCAGCAGAGAAAATCACAGGCGCACTCGGCGGCCTCGGCATCTTCGGCGTCGAACTCTTCGTAAAAGCGAAAGACGGAAAAGTACAGGTATTAGGCAACGAATGCTCACCGCGCCCCCACGACACAGGCATGGTAACCTTCATGTCACACATGCTCGGCATGAACGAAGGCGCACTACATCTGCGCGCAATATGCGCACTCCCTATCCCCGCAAGAATAAACGAAGACGGTTATCGCGTAATAGACCCGCTCATGCCTGCTTCCTCACACGTAATCAAAGCCGGCTGCGGCGGCCTCGACCCTGAATTCAAAGGCATCTGGAACGCAGGAAACACACCCGGCATAAACATCCATCTTTTCGGCAAGCCAAACATACCATACAACCCAAAAGCACCGAAAGACGTACACAGGCGCCTCGGCATAACCCTCGCAATGGGAAAAGACGCACTAGACGCAAAAAAGAAAGCAGAAGTAGCAGCCCACAAAATCGAGATGAGAACAAAACAGTTCAAAAAATGGATTGCACAGGACAATACACCTGACGCAAGAAAAAAGCACATGACACAATAAAAAATAAGGAGGCGAAACAAAAATGATAGTAAATAAAGGTCCAAAAAAACGAAAAAGAATGAAAGTCAAGGGAATGAAAAAAAAGTAACTCCCATAAGCACAATGAAGTCTCACCATAGTCTTAGCTCACAATCGCACGCAAAAACCATACTACTCATTCATGCCAAAAATCAAATCATTCATTCCACTGGAACTTAGCATCTATTAGCTTCAACCGTATCCTCAAGCGTTTCAAGAATGCCTTTCTGCAAAATCTTTTTCTCATTGTTATTCAGATTCATATTAAACTTCAGGTTAATCCACAAAAAGAAGTCACTCATACTTCTAACGTCAAAAAACCCAATATCCTCATACTCATTGACCAACACCTTTGACCCTGCCACTTCTGATTCCACGCCCAATATTTGTGGATATATCACCATACCCCCATTCACAATCTCACTATCAATCGCACTTTCCAGATTAGCCCCTCCATTTCTACTCCTGACCTCTATCAGATACAAGTCCATATCCTCTGCCTTTTTTATATCAGACTTATCTACTTTCACCGAATTTGTCCCGGCAATCTCAATCCTGCTATCCGGACTATCAAGCAGTTCCTTGGCATCATCATCCATATATAAAGTAGACTCAATACTGCCTCTGCTAAATATCATAACCATCGATGGAACACCATCTCCAGACACCAGCACAAATGGGCTATAACCAGAATACTCAAAACCGACACCATTAATCGATATTTTACGGCCGGATGTTACAGCGCCACCCCGCCCCGACGGATCAACTGCAACAATACCTGCCTCCTCATGAATCCAGTATGTCGTTCCTTCAATCGCAGGAATTGAATCATCATAAGTCTGCTTTGTTATGAAACTTCGCCAGCCCTCAAAAGAATCCTCACAGATAGACTCCTCCTCTTCTGCAATCTCTTCACCACCTCGCATGGACTCAGGAACAAGACGATCCTCTGTCTCGGCAATAAGCCCCCATGTATCATCTATGACATCACCTGAAACACGCGAAAAACCAGTAAGATTCATACCTATAAAAATCACCAGGTTCAGCGCAAGCGCCAGCAAAACAAGGATTACTATAGATACCTTAAGACTCCTGATAATACCTATCCGAACCATACCATTTATTTGTGCATAATAGTATATATATACACACCACCATCTTCAACAAACCCAAAATATAAATAGCTAACATACTAAACACAGGTATGTTCATTGAAGTTCTCTTTCTGGCCGCTGCACTCATAGGTACAGCCGCCGGCGGATGGATAGACCTGAAGACAACAGAGATACCGGATATTGTACCTGCATCAATGGTAGGCATAGGCCTCATACTCCACATCACAAACAGCATAATGCTCGGCTCATTTCATGGCCTGATATATGCACTCATCGTAAGCGCAATATACCTCGTCTTCGGATACATCCTATATTACACAGGCCAATGGGGTGAAGCAGACGTACTGCTACTCGCAGCAACAGTATTTTTAATACCCCAGCCACTGTCATTCTTCAACATCACAGCCCTGGAAGAGCTATACCCACTGGTATTCCTGATAAACACATTCATCATCGGCGGTGTCTACTCCGTGATATACTCACTCATCCTCGCCATGAAACACAAAGAAGTCTTTCCAAACTTCTTCAAAGACATCACAAAAAACGCGAAAAAAATAACCCTGACACTCACACTACTGACAACAGGCCTGATAGCAGTCACACTCATCCTAAGCCATAGCCTGAAAATAAACATAATCCCCGAACTCATCATGTTCCAACTCATCTTCTTCATACCCATGGCAGCAGCCCTGGTACTCATGTACCGCTTTGCCGTGGTTCTCGACAACACAGCCTTCAAAAACAAAATCGCAGTATCGAAACTAGAAGAAGGCGATGTCCTCGCAGAAGACATAAAATTAAAAGACACCACACTGTCAGGCAAACTCTTTATTGGCCTCACAAAAGAACAGATAAAACTGATAACAAAAGAAAAAAAGCACGTAACCATCAAAGAAGGCATCCGGTACGGTCCCACATTCTTCCTTGCGATACTATTCACATGGTTCTTCGGAAACTCAATCTTCCTCCTGTTCGGATGGATTTAATATGCAATCTTGACCAGATAATTGCCGACGCCGCTAAGCTTCCCCTCAAGCACCGTCACCCTGCTCTTAATGTCCTGCTCCATAGACTCACTGCTTTTCTCTCTTTCAGAAACATCTGACACCACAGATTCAATCTCCAAAGACAATTTACCATGTTCACCCTCAAGTTCTCCCTTCTCCTTCATTGTCTTGTCTGACCCTATTTTAGCTCTCAGTACTTTCTCATCACTATCCAGACTCAACAACGCATCCCTCAATCCACGCAGCTCAGTACCTTCCTTCAGTCTCGATATCGCGCCAATAGTCTTAGCCTTCAGTTTATCCTTCAAAGTTATCGAACCCCTGCTGACATGCATCCGAACATCGCCAATGACCTTTCCAAACAACTTCATCCCGTCATCCTTTCTCACAGCAGCAACAGGATCATCAATATAAAGTTCTAAAAGACGCTCCTCATCCTTCCCTCCAAGCTGCGCAACCCGGCTATACTTGCGAAGCGCGCGGCTGACAGGCGACACCGCCTGGACAATCCTGCTCCTGACACCATCAATTTCGCATATGATTTTCTCGTGTTTCTCACTCATATCATTCAATGCTTTAATATCAGATCCTTCCTCAATACCCTTCAGTTTCTTCTCAATAATTTTTTCAGAACCCCTAAGTTCTTTCAATTTTCTGTTGCCTGACAGTATGCCGTCACTTGTCTCTTTCTTTTTCAACAATAAGCCATCTATCTCTTCAATAACCCTGCGCGAATCATCTATTGACTTTATTCTCCCTTTCAATGGCTCAATGTACTTTATTGCACTATCAATGATCTTGCTCATCTCAAACAACTCTTTCTTTACATCTTCCGAATGAGAATGTATGCCGCTGCTTACAAAATAGAAATTTTTCGCCGTATCACTCATAAGGCTGTTCATCTGCTTCTTTATACTGTAAAGCGAATCAGACAACTCAGTGACTCCCGTATCTTTCACAAACCGGGCATTATGGCAAAATATATTGAGCCTGCTCAAAAGCGCCCGACGATTATTTACAACAGCGCGCTCCATCCTCTTGTCCCGCAGCTCATCTATCTCTGCACTGGAAAGACCGCTAATATCCTTCTCAAGCTGCATCTTCTCACTTTCCAAAGACCCCATCGCCTCTGACAAGCGCGCATTGACATCTTCCAGAAACGACTTGGACACAGAATCAAGCCAGTCAGGAACCTCTTTATACTTGAGTGAAACATTCTCATGCGGCAGACTGTCTTCTTCTTTCCTGCGCGCCTCTCTCTTGAAATCCTCAAGCACACCCTTAACCTTATCAAAAAAACCCATAAGGCAATATACATATCAAACTCTTTTATAGATTTGCAGGAATACCTCTGAACACGCTATAATAGAAATTACAAAAAATAACGCGTTACCCACTACTTCAATCTCACAGCATCAAGGTTAGACGGAACACTGGTCTCCACCTTAAACATCCGGTGAAGCGTTGATGCAAGATTAAGGGACTTGCTGCGCTCCCCGTGATTCAAAAATATCCTGTCCGGCTTTGACCTCAGCTTAGAAACAAAGTTAATCAACTGGTTCCTGTCAGAATGCCCTGAAAAACCCTCGACAGTCTGAATTTCAGCCTCGATTTTAAGCATCTGTTTGGTACCGTCATTCTCAGTCATCGGGATATCTCTCCATCCCTTCTGTATCCTTGAGCCCATAGTCCCTTCAGCCTGGTAGCCAATAAACACAAGCGTATTTTTCTTATCATGTGCAAGACACTTAAGATACTCCATTATAGGCCCGCCGGTAATCATACCAGAAGTCGTAAGAATCACACACGGCTCATTACTTTCAATAACAGACTTTCTCTCATTCATGGATGGAACCCTCTTGAACACCTCAGACGTAAAAGGGTTATTATCCTGGTGAAATATCTGCTTCTGTAGTCTCCTCGACAAAAACTCAGGATACGTTGTATGTATCGCCGTAGCATTCCATATCATCCCGTCAAGATAAACCGGCACGTCAAGCTCGCCGCGACTATACTCCTCAGCAAGAACAACCATCACTTCCTGTGCACGCCCGACAGCAAAAGCAGGTATGATCACCTTACCTTTCCTCGCGACAGTCCTCTTGATGACATCCATCAGATTCATATCAGCTTCCCTTTTCGAAGGTATGATATCCTTCGGGGCACCGTAAGTAGACTCAAGAATCATAGACTCAATCCTCGAAAAACCCGTATACGCAGGCTCAAGCAGTTTTGTCGACCCGAACTTAAGATCCGCAGTATACAAAAGATTATGCAGCCCCTCACCAATATGGATATGCGTAAGTGCAGAACCAAGGATATGACCTGCATTCTGGAACGTAAGCCTCATATCAGGCGTAATATCACAGACCTCATTATAATCAAGAGTAATTGAATGTTTTATTGCATTCTTGATACCCATTGAAGTATATGGCGCCTTGCCAGTCTCCCTCTGCAAAACATCAATAAAATCAAGCTGCAGAAGCGTCATGACATCCCTCGTAGGTAGCGTAGTATAAAGCGGTCCCTTGTAACCGTATTCATAAAGATAAGGCGCAAAACCCGAATGATCAAGATGCGCATGTGAAATAATGACTGCATCAAGCGACTCAAGATCAAACTCTGGCGCATCAATATACGGATTCGTCTCATTGGAGCCGGTATTCACGCCGCAGTCAAGCAGTACTTTGGACTCTTTAGTCTGCAGAAAAATACACGACCTTCCAACCTCGCCGAAACTGCCGAGAGCAGAAAATCGAACCCATCCTTCCTTAGAACCCTTTTTCAACTGTATCTTCTGGCCGATCTTATTCAGAAACTGCTGCCTATACTTCGCTTCATCATGAACAATCTCACGCGCCTTATTCACTATCTTAGAACGAAATCCGGGCATTCTCTGGATTTCCGGGTTCCAGAAAGTCTCTCTCTTGATTTCCCTCAGTGTCTCACCGGTCTTCCCGATCACAATACCAGGTTTCTGCGCAAGTATAACCACTTTTCCAAACTCCGGCTCAAACAGAATATCCTGGATATCCGCCTCTTTTGGCACAATATTTCTGATCTTCTCCCT
>JAFCBW010000166.1 GCA_017610525.1 Candidatus Nanohalarchaeota archaeon
GTTCTTGACCGCCCGTACCTGAGGCGGAAGCCGCCGAGTTCTGCGGGGTATGAGAATACCGGTCTTCCTGCGATTATCTTGTCGATGTATTTTGCGTTTGGGATGTATTTTATGTCTTCTTTGCCTTTTGATGAGGGGGCTGCGTGGATTTTCTTTTTCATTGCTATGAATTCTTTTAGCCAGTGCCAGTGGTCTAGCCCGTAGTCTTTCGGGTATTTCATGATTCTTTTTAGCATCTTTTCTGCTTTGAGGGGGAGGCCGTCGAGTAGTACGAGGCACATGCCGCCGCGGATCTGGTTGGTCTCAACTCGTTCGAGGTCTTTGAAGTTTGAGACTTCGAGTTTTTCTGTGGGGTCGCCGTTGATTTCTACCGGGACATTTGCTATTATGAACTCTATCTCTTCTTTGGTGGGATGGTATTGTTTTGCGGTGACTCTTGAGTAATAGTCTTCGACTTCTGTTGAGTATCTTTGGAGTTCGATTCCTTTTGGGATGTAGGGGGCGATGTTGCAGTGGATGCGGATGAAGTCTGCGGCGAGGACTGACATTGCTGATGCTGTGCCGCCTGCGGATCTGATGGGGCCTGCGAAGTAGATTGAGAGGTATTCTGTGCCGTCGTCGTTTTTTTTGAGTTTGACCGACTCTCAGGCCTGCCTCGATTGCCTTGATTTTTTCGGGGAATTTTACTATTTTTTCGAGAGCTATGTCCCGTCCGGCGAGGAGTGCGACGCGCTCGTCGTTTTTGCCGTATTGTTTTTCGAACTTTCGGATTTCGTCTGCGAGGCCGGAGTCTTTGAGTTCGGGTATCATGGTGCTGAGGAGGCCTTCGACTCTTGCGGAGAGGTCGCGGGCTATTGGGATGTTTACTTCGGGCTCGGGGTCTTTGCCTTTGGCTCTTGCTTTTTCTGCGAGCTCGTAGGTCTTTTTTACTTCTTTTTCGATGGATGCGAAGTAGGTTTTCATTGTGTTGTCTAAGTTCATGTTTGTCACCGGTTTATTCGTGGGGATTATTGTATCAGTATAAATTTATTTATATACGTTAAGTCTAAATGTATGGTATGGGTTTATTTGGTGATGATAAGGCTAAGAAGGAGATGGATGAGAAGCTCCAGCAGATTGATGTTGTGAAGCATCAGCTTATGGATGTGCGCGGGGAGGTTAAGAAGGTTTCTGATGCGCAAATGTCTTTTGGTAAGGATAAGCAGGATATTCATAATGCGCTGAATGTTCTTGATGCTGATATTGATGAGGTTAAGGATTCTTTTAATGGCGGGAACAGGGTGTTTGAGAAGAGGCTTTCTGATATTGAGAAGGCTTTGGATGATCTTCGGCTTCTTGGAAAGCTTGCTATTGAGAATCGCGAGGAGCTTGATACAATCATGAATATTCTTAAGAAGATTGCGGAGCCGGAGTTTAAGGAGGTTGTGATTGCGCATGATTCTGAGCTTGACAGGTTTAAGCGCATCGAGGATGAGATTGGTGAGCTGAAGGATAAGGAGATTATTGTTGAGAGTGCTCCTGTTCGCAAGGGCAGTGTTTAAGGGGTGGGGATGATATCCTCTAGGTATTTTTCTGATTTGCGGGCTGTGATGTTGTGTCCTTCCCGGTTTTTTTCTAAGGTTTCCTGCAAGGGTATTTATGATTCTGGTTTTGTTTTTGCGCTTAGGAATATTGCTTTGTTTTCTTTTGCTCTTGGTGTTTTGCTTGTCTTGATGGGGCCTGACAGGCGGACTTTTTTTGTTGCTTTGGTTATGGTTGTCGGGATTATGGTTTCGGGGGTTGCGGAGCTGTTTGTTTTTTCGTTTTCGTTTCATGTGTTTTTGAGGGTCTTTGGGGCTAAAAGAAGTTTTGATGAGACGTTCGGGGTTGTTGCTTATAGTAGTGCTGTTCTTGTTTATGCCTGGTTTTTGCCGTTGTTGGTTGTTGCGCCTTTTCATGCGCTGTATATTGCGTCTGCGGGTTTTGCGCGGGTGCATGGGGTTAGCCGCTTTCGGGGGGTTGTTGCTATGATTGCGCCTGTGGTGATAGCTGTGGTGGTGGTGTTTTTTTTGGTGTGGTCAGGGAGGGTTGATTGGGTTTTGGATGCGCTTAGGTGGTTTTATTCTGTCCGGGTGTTTTAGAGGGGGTGTTTGGCGATATCCTCATAGCTGGCGTTGCGACCGAAGGGAGCAATGTCCTGAATGATAATGGCGTAAGACCGTAACGTATATGCTGCGTTATCTGATGTTGCCGTTTAATCGATTAATAGCCCATATAATATCAAACAATAAAGGCTTTTCTGGATATTTCTCTCTAAAAAAATCTTGCCATTTATTATATGTTTCCTCATCAACTTTTGATAAACTAAAAGAATTGTTATATTTCTGTAATTGCTTAATCTCTCGTTTGTAGAAATCAGGATATTTAATTTTTACGTTCTTCATCAATATTTTATCCAAAGGAACGTGTAAAAATGGCAGTATCTTTTTAGCAGTATTATCATCTGGTAGATTAGCCCAGTCAACGAACAACTTCAAAAACACATTGATTGCCTTTTGGGCTTGCCCATAGGAACATTCAATGTTCTTATTCGTTTTAATTTTATTAATAAATTCAGACATCCACTTTTTATGAAATGTATCAAAATCCTCCATTGTATTTATATCCTCTAATTTATTTACCTTTTGAATCGTCATCACTTGGAATACCTTTACTCCTCCCTTTTTCAGTACTCTACCAATTGAAGGGTTATAACTCATAAAAGCCATGACTTCAATTATTGATTGCTTTTCTCTTTTCTTCAATTCTTCAATAAATTGGTCCATATCAGCACCTCAAACGGCAGCGGTAGATAACGGATGATAGGTATCTGAAATTTTCCCGAAGTGCAAATTTGAGCGTAGGTGTGAAGCACCGTAACCGGATACCTGCTTGTTATCTGCTGTTGGCATATTCATGGTAAAAACTCCTTCAAAATATCCCAATTGTTTTTCCAAGTAGTATTCAAATCCCCCAGTAAAAACCGTCGTTCCCAGTTTGATGTTTCATGTGCTGGATGTTTCTTACATACCATACCCACATCTTTTTTTCTAGCAATCCAGTATATCGGGCTTTCATTCTTTTTGGGTGATCCTAGCAAAACAAGAACTACAAATTGATTATCGTCCGCATTTACCCATTTCTCGTCAGTTTCTCTCAAAATAAAGCTCTTAGATCGAT
>JAFCBW010000167.1 GCA_017610525.1 Candidatus Nanohalarchaeota archaeon
TTTCTCTTATTATTCTCCCTACTCTTTTCAGTCCAGTGAAGAGCCGATATTTGTAATAGTGGCTTCTGAAGTCACATAGTAATTATATGTCGCTGTCGCTTTCACCATGTAAGTACGGCGCGGAGCACTGGAAGCATCAGGTTTATATGTACAGAACAATGTACCCACACCCTTTTTGATTCTTACCTCGCCATTCTCAGGGCTGCATGTTGCAGCATTGCCGTCAACAGAAACGTCAACTTTCACCTTATTTCTCACATTTGATGCAAGATCCACCCCACAATCGCTTAGGGTCGCAAAACCCCCGCCAACATTAGTGACCTTGAAAACAAGTGGCATTACTCCTCCTGCCCTGATATTGCCATCACCCTGGACAGACAGGTGTATAGGTCCTGCTGCATTAATAGTGTCCTTTCTCGAGCTGCGGATTCCTGTAGCACGCAATTCATTTTTAGAGGTCACTTCAACCTGTGTTATTGTCTCTGTAGTATATGGATAACATAAACTGGTATAGAACTTAGTCGGAACTTCAACACCGTCAAGGACTAAAGCTGGTTCGAACGCCAATTCAAATGACTGGCGCCCTCCGGGAAGGCCTAAAGATGGGTCAGGTGGCGGTAAATCAACAGATGAAACCTTTGTCGTGATATAGCCACTGCTCGAAGAGATACCGGAAGGGTTGCTGTCCCCAGGTAGAAGTGTCCAAGTCGCATCCCCTGCCTCTATTGTCGGGCCGTACACATATACATTGACTCCGCCGCTCACTATCTCTTTGCCACCGACATTGACAACATCAAACAAAAGCGTTACCTCTTCATCATCGTATATTTTAGGAAAATCAAATGTCAAGTCCTGCAGTACAGCACCTGCATTTTGATTAAAATCTACAGAAGAACTAGGACACGCAGATACAGATACAATCAATGCAAATAAAATACCAAATAACTTCTTATTCATTATCACACCAGATTAAACAATTACCTAATCGTAAAATATACACAGGCACATATATATAATTTAGGTATACCATAGCAGAAAAAACAATACACTATCTCCCGTCAAAATGACCAAAGAAACCGGATAACATTCATCTTAGCAGGATACGGCATATCCACTTTCCAGCATGATGACACAAGCCCAAAGAAATTGTTTTCCTCATAAGCCCTTATTGCATTGCAAAGAGTATCATATCCTACAGAGACTTCCAAATCAGCCCCAATGCCTTCATCCGGTTTGTCATCAATTATAGCCTGACCGTCATCTGTTACTGTTATCACATAAACATACTCGCACCCTTCATGCTCAACTGTCAGCCAGATAACCTTGTAGCTGTTTGCATTTGCGAATTCAAGAATCTTTTCGCATACATAAACTCCGTTATAGCTATCCATTATCTTCTCGAGTTCAGTATTCGGCGTACACACTTTTTCAGGTGGCTCTTCAACAAGAAAATTAAATATGCCAAAACCAAATGCCTGCGCAGATGGAATCAACAATGAGAATAACAGCGCAAATACAATCATTTTTCTAGCAAGTCGAAACATACACTATAGTTGACAAATTAGAAATAAAAACGTTTTCCTTGAATAATGTAAATATACAATGATAATTATGGCATTATAGAAAGTACAGATAAACCTCTAAGTTTGCATGAAGAAAGTATAGTAAAAGATGTCACGGTTTTCGCCGAATAAAATCCGCACATAATATATACAACCAACTCCAAAATAAGCACTACAGGAAAAAAGAGGTGTAAAAAATGAAAAAAACAATTTTGTTTATCGTAGTATTATTTTCAGTAGCAATTTCCGGATGTACAGATAACAGCGCAGACAAGCCAATCGGCGGGGAAACAGACGAGCATGGATGCCTTGGCAGCGCAGGATACACATGGTGTGACTCCCTGCAGAAGTGCCTGAGGACATGGGAAGAGCCATGCCCCGGAATGGTGACCAACTTTAAAGAGTGCGCAGCACTAGGCTATCCTGTTATGGAATCTTATCCAAGGCAGTGCAGGACTCCTGAAGGAGATACATTTACTGAAGATATCAAAGACCAGACACATGAACAAGACAGAGCAATCAAAATTGCCGAAGAATACACCAAGAACATGAAACCATACATTGAAGAGAACGGAAGATACCTGAAAATAAACAGCATAGTGCAATTCAAATGCCCGGGATGCTGGATAATCTATCTCCAGTATAATCTGGATCTTGGAAAACCAACAGAGACATACACAAACGACCGGATGACAGTCAATATTACTATTAGTAACTGGAAAGTTGCCGATGCTGTTTCAGGCAGAGGGGGCATCATTGTCTTAACCCCTGAAGAATGCATTGCAAAAGGCGGAAGAACATTAAACATTGTGGGCGGTGCTGCCTGCAGAAGCAACGAAACAAACATCGGCGATGTAAAAGGATTCATATCCCCAAACATATGCTGCATACCTTCAGAAAATTCAGAAAAACTGACTATTGACAAAGCAATTGAAATAGCGAAAAACAGTGAATGCATAGAAAAAGGCACTCTGACAGACAACTATATGTACAATGAATACACAAAAACATGGTGGATTGACCTGAACATGAAAGAAGAATTTAAAAAAGACTATTGCAATCCCGCATGCGTCGTGAACGAGGATACAAAGAGCGCAGAAATAAACTACAGATGCACAGGAGCATTGCCTCCAGAATAAGAGGTGAA
>JAFCBW010000040.1 GCA_017610525.1 Candidatus Nanohalarchaeota archaeon
CACCAAAAAAAGCACCAGACCAAAAAAACACCGGCACTAACAACCAACCAAAAATACATCCTGCTAATAATCCTTGGAATGTTCATGGCATCCCTCTTCCTCAGAGAAGGTTACATGAGGCAGCTCATAGTAATTTACCCTGCAATCTACCTCTTCGCAATAAAAAACACAAAAGCAAAAAACATAACAAAAGCACTCGCAATCTTCACAATCTATTGCCTGGTCATAGACATATATGCATTCAGCCTCTTCAACACGCAACTCTTCGGCAGCAGCAAAGACTACCTCGAAAATACGCAAGACACAAAACTCCGGCTATTTGAATACATAAACAACAACACAGGCCAAAACGACATCATCATCACAAACATCTACCCGGACATCATGAACGCAAAAGAAAGCATACTAACACACAATTCAATAATAAACCCGCCAGAGAACACAAAATACCTTATCTACAACCCAAACCAGGTAAAAAAGAAAAAAGAAAAGAAAGACATAGAAAACGCTCTCAAAAAATACCACACCATCGAAAAAACATTTGAATATAAAAACATTACAGAATATTATATCTACAGGATAAACAAAACCACATGGAACAAAAAAGAGAAACCGCAACCCGCAACATCTGCCCTTTTGCTAAGCGACATCATAAAATAAACCAAACCAACGGTACCACTCATGAAAAAAACAAAAAAAAAGAATAAAAATCCAAAAACACAAACCGCCAATCACCATAAAGACAAAAAAGAAACCAGGCAAAAAGACTACATATTCTGGATACTGCTATCAATCATCATTATCTCCGGCCTGTACTTCCGCACCACAGATTATGCACAAGAAGGCCTAAAAAACGATTCACCAACATTCCTTGCAGGAGGACTCCTGTGGTTCTACCCACATAATTTCTATCCAGGCATGATGCATTACCAGCCACCGGTTGGTCATTTTCTGGCTGCCTGTGGATGCATGCTATCTGGAGAAGATTTTTCCGGCATCTCACAAGCTAATCCTTACTTCCTCCCAAACCTCCCGTATCTCATAGGAAAACAATATACCGCAGCCGAAAATTACTGTTTCCTCCCCATCTATATCGCAAGCATACTGGTATTTCTCGGATTTGCAATATTCTCGATGATGCTCTTAGGCAGAAAAGAATCACTATTTGCCATCGCATTCATCGCATATAACCCGACAATACTTTCCATGGGCAGAAACATATTCACTTCAGTCTTCATCTGGCTATTTTCACTATACGGTCTCATACTCCTATGGAAATATTATGACTCAAAAAAAGGCAGCAGGAAAGAAACCATATACTCAGCCCTCACAGGCGCAATATTCGGCATCGCATTTGCCACACAACTCACCGCCGCCGTATTTGTCTTGTTAACAGTTTTCATACTACTCGAAAAATACAAAAACAACATGAACTTCACGAAAGGAAACGCAAAAATACCAGTGCCCATGATAAAAACATTGGCAATATTCATAACAATATTCGCAATAGTCACAATGATACCCTACCAGATGAACCCTAAAAACCTGACAGACATTTACACCACATATAAAGCCGCATCACCCAACGACGCAAATCCAAAAATTGGTCTTGGAACCATCAACACTTTCAAAACATTCATACCTACAATGACTATAATAGACACACTACTCCTCATATACTCGATATACATACTCTACATGCTATTCAGAAAACAAGACAAAAGCCCAAAAGAAAAATTCATATACTACACTGTCCTGCTATTCATCACAGTCACCACGTTATTCACAAACACATTAGGCGGTATCCGCGCAATACCATTTTTCTTCACAATCCCGCTACTCATCGCTCTCACATTCTCAGACAAAAAATACTCCATACTTCAGAAATTAAAAATCAAAGACAACAAAAGAACACACATAGTCTACATAATAATAATAATCTACATATTTCTAAACATAGCCACCCTTTACCCGGCAAAGCCATACTATTTTATGAGAACAAACAACCTGTATTGCTCAATCAGCGACTCACCTCACTGCAGCCCCATACCACATCCCTCTGACAGACAGACAACTTCAGAACTCAGAAAACTCCTGAAAGACAACGAAACATTCTACAAGCCGGAAAGATACACCGGCGAAACATACTTCTACCTGAGAAACAAAGACTACTACAACCTCTGGCTACTCGAAACCTACATACAAAAAGAATATCAGGTAAAACCAAATCTCTACGACATCATCCGAACCTTCGACTTCGACAACCGAAAGATACAATATATTGTCCTGCGCCCGAACACAAACAACAAAGAAGAAAAACAGATAATCGACTCACTGACACCGTTTAAGACAGTCACAATAAAGAATATACCTGTCGCATATATCTACAGCGTAGACCAACTGCCAAACTTAGGCAAAAATAACTAAAAGAATTTAACTCCAATCAACACCCCCCTAGTCATCCATACATATATTTATTAAACTAACTCATCGAAGATATTTCTTATGACACACTTCAGGGGTTGACAAAAACTGAACATGGTGAAGTATTATGAAAAAAAATGTCTTATGCATCAATCCTCCTGTGCGCGAATCAAAAAACAGGTGCACACGGGAAGGCAGATGCAGTATCGAAGAAGATGCCTGGACAGTGACATACCCTCCTGTAACTCTCGCATCGATTGCAGGCCACATAAGGAACAAAGGACATAAAGTAAAACTCATGGATTGCATTGGTGCCGACACATCATGGGAAGAATTCGAAAAAGAACTTGTTTCATTCAAACCGGACGTAGCCATCATAAACACAGCAATTCCGACAATAAAAAATGACCTGTCCCTATGCGACATGATAAAAGGCCACTTTCCCAAATGCACAGTAGCAGTATATGGCACATTCCCCTCAGTTGATTCAAAACGCATAAAAAAAATCCAGCCAAACGTCGACTGGTGGATAAAAGGAGAACCGGAAACCCCTGCACTTCAGATAGTCGAAGGTAAAAAACCACCTGGCGAACTATGGATTGAACCTGACATAAACACACTTGCAATGCCGGCATACGATTTACTTCCAAAGTACATATTCCCGCTGACAAACGAAAGATGGATGTTCCTTGTTGACGGCAGAGGCTGCCCCTATCATTGCATCTACTGCGTAGAATCCTCTCTAAGCAAAGGTAACTTGAGATACAAATCAGCTGAAAAAGTAGTTTCTGAAATGGAATATCTGGTAGAAAACCAAAAAATATCATTCATCATGTTCTGGAACGACCTGTTTACTTTCGACCGGGAACGGGTAGTCAAGATATGCGAACTTATAACCAAAAAAGGATTACACAAAAAGTGCAAATGGCTCGTCACAACAAGAGTCGACACAGTAGACGAAGAACTCTTTCACATCATGAAAAAAGCAGGCTGCAGAATAGTGGCCTTCGGTATTGAATCAGGTAACCAGAAGGTTTTAAACCGTGCAAAAAAAGGAATAACACTCAAACAGATAAAATCTGCGGTAAGTGCAGCCAAATCAGCAGGTCTGGGAACAATCGGCCACTTTATAATAGGCCTTCCAGACTCTACTCCAAAAACCGAAGAAGAGACAATATCCCTTTCCAAGTCCCTGGATCTTGACTTCGCACAATTCTATTGTTGCACAGCATTTCCGGGATCAGAACTTTACAAAGAGTTTATAGAAAACAAAGGGGCTTCTACTAACGACTGGAGCGACCTTCAATTTGGCTCTGCAACAATGAATTACGAAAACTTCTCAACAGAACAAATGCAGAAAATAAGAAGAAAAGCATACATCTCATTTTACATAAGACCGCGCATCATCAAGAGTTTCCTGTCTCTGGCATCATTCTCCGGTGCATTGCATGCTCTGCCGAAAATGATAAAATTCTCCAGATGGATACGCAGGTAAACAAAACAGGCCCAAATGACCGTGGTGATATCAATCTGAAACCAACAGCAGAAACACTAAAACACATACTGAAATTTTTGCTTGCCATAGCCATCTTAAGCGCAATATTCATCTACACTGGTCTCGAAAAATCCATCGCAATACTACTCAATACAAACTTAACCCTGGTCGCTGTAGCATTCATCACATTTAGTACAAGCTGGATATTCCGCGCTGCGCGCATAAACACAATATTCAACGAATACAACCTAAAAAATGTAAAAACAAAAGACATATACAAAATCAACTTCGCCGCCAATGCCCTGAACATTATCCTGCCCCTCAAACTGGGAGACATCGGCCAGATGTATCTCTTCCACACAGAATCAAAAATTCCCCTTAAAAAGTCAGCAACAAGCGTAATATATACAAGATTATTTGACATCCTGACACTATCCATAATCGGTCTGACCTCATTCATACTCCTCCTAAACACCAAGACAACACAAGATCTCTCAAAATACATAATAATATTAATCCTCCCGTTACTGATTATAGTCCTCACATCCTCAACCGTCCAGGCAAAATTAGCGCAATACACAGAAAAAAAGAGACCAAGACTATCGAAAATAATAAGCGCATTCACACTAAGCAGAAAATGCAGGATCACCTCTATAATATACTCAATATTGACATGGACTGCAGAAGGCGCCACAACATACATAATACTCAAAGGGCTGGGTCAAGACATCCCCATTCCACTGGTATTCTTAGGTCTTGCACTGGCAAACATGATAAAAAGCATTCCGACAACACCGGGAGGCATTGGCTTATTCGAAGGTTCCATGGCACTAATATTCATCAGTTTCGGAATCAACCAAAATATCGCAATAGTCGCTGCCACACTGGACCATCTCGTAAAAAACATAAACACCCTGCTCTTTGGAATCCCTTCACTGATGTCATATAAATACGATATCAGCACACTCAAAAAAATGTCCAGAAACATCAAAAAAATGATATATAGCTCAGAAAAAACATCTCAGCCCCGGATTCCACTCGCAGCAAACTTAGTGACACTAGACCCAAAAGAATAAAAAACAACACAATAAGCAACATATACGACCAGAAAAAAAAATCCAGCCAGAAAATAGCGAAATGTAATCACACCCTGTCAACAACCGCAGGTCAATAGACCAGCGGCATTTACGGTTGCATCGCTAACATGCAAGCGGAAAGCTTGAAATCAACCAATATATCCTATATTTCATGATGCTTGCATGCCCACAAATATCGCCAAAGTTGTTGACATGCAAAGATTCCGCATGCTACTACTAAATAGAGTAGCGGAATCTTAAGCATATAAAAAATCAAGCCGTGACCCGACATGAAACTCACAATAATAATCCCCACGATCAACGAAGAAAAAGCCATAGGAAAAGTAATAAAAGAGATACCTCTGGAAACCCTCAAAAAAAACAACTGCGACACAGAAATACTAATAATAGACGGCGCATCCACAGACAACACACAAGACATCGCAAGAGCGCATGGAGCAAAAGTCATCACAGAAACTCGCAAAGGCTACGGCCGCGCATACAAAACAGGCTTCAAACAAGCCACAGGAGACATAATTGCCACCGCCGACGGCGACTACACATATCCCATGAAAATCATTCCTGACCTCATCGAAACCCTCGAAAAAGAAAACCTCGACTTCATCACAACAAATAGGTTCAAATACTGTGACAAAAAATCATTCCGCACACTTCACATAATAGGAAACCACACATTGACCATCGCAACACGACTCCTCTTCCACGCAAAACTAAAAGACTCACAAAGCGGCATGTGGGTTTTCAGAAAAAAAATACTAAAAAACATCACATTAACATCGGACGGCATGCCATTCAGCGAAGAGATAAAAATCGAAGCATACAGAAAAGGACTCAAATGTAAAGAAATTCCAATAAAATACCGGACACGCATCGGCGAAGTAAAATTGAACAGCTTCAAAGACGGCATAAAAAACCTCCTATTTCTCATCACAAAAAAAGTGAAAGCAAATTAAGAGCCCAAAGCAGGCATAAATTGATAACTGTAAACAAGATTGACTATCTACCAATATCAAAAATCAACGCAAATCAATATCTCAAGATATGATTATTGGTCAAAAGAAAAGACATGGCACGTTCTGTTTGAGCACAACAAAAGTGAGAAATAAAAGGTTTAAAGTGTAAAAATTACCGGAAGAGTGGGGTATTATCACCGACAATTTATGGAAAAATTGAACCTAGGCAGATTGCCTGCAAATATAACATCCCAAACAAAAAACAACCACACATAGAATTTAACAAAACAATTGTAACCTACTCAAAGCAAACCATTTGCCCTTTGCGCACTCAAACTAAACAGGCAAGCGACCTAAACCATACTACAGAACAATGCATGTGTACGCTTGAGCAAAGCGAACAAGTAACCGAAACCACTAAAACAAAAAAAGTCAGTGCCCAAGCAAAGCGCCAGTGACATAAAGCGCACCTGAACAGAACAAATAAGTGACCTAAACCACAGGTTTATGGTCGCTATGATAGTCAACCTTTCTGAAGGTTGAAGCGAAGCTTTACGATCGCTCTAATCGCCAGCCTTTTACAAGGCTGAATTGCAACAAAGTGATATAATGTCCACCCTCACAAAAACCCTTAAAAACCCGCGCCTCTGGCTCGGAATAATCATCCTATCCCTATTTATCTACAAAATAAACATAGACCTCACCGCCCTCCAGACAGCAAACAAAACACTCATCATAGCCGCAATCCTCACACTCTTACTCCAGACACTCATAAGAGCCTTTCGCTGGTCCTACATAACGCGCATCTTTACACAAAAAGCCACATTCATCCACGCATCCAAAATATACTACATAGGCCAGCTCCTAAACGAGATAGCCCCCCAGGGCACCGGCGACATAACAAAAGCATACCTATCCAACAAATCATACAAAACAAAAACAAAATCAATACTAATGCCGATAACCGAACGAATCTCAGACATCTCCGCCCTGGTACTTGGAAGCATCCTCATAATCTATACACTCCCGCTAAACCTGTCAAAATACCACTCAAACATTGCAATAGTCATAGCCGTCCTCGCAATAATCTACACCACCTCCCTAAAACCTAAATACCTCGAAAAAATACTAAACGTTGCACTGCGCATACTCACAAAGAGCCAAAAAAACATTAAAAAAGGCGAACTCAACTGGCGTGACCTCAGCAAAAAAAACATCATCACAATCGCAAGCCTCACAACGTCATGCTGGCTCCTGGAAGCACTTGCCCACCAGCAAATAATCCACTCACTCGGCTACACAATAGCCTACCAACAGATACTCGCCATAGTCTGCTTCTCATGGCTTATATCAATCCCTGCCTTCCTTCCGGGCGGCATAGGCGTCCGCGAGATAATATACGCATACCTCCTCAGCCTGACAGGCATCCCCCTCACAACAGCAACCCTCATCGCAGTAACCTACCGCGCAATCATCTGGCTAAAATTCGGCACACTCGGCTTCCTATCCTACGCCACATATAAAAACATAAACTTACCTGACACAAAAACAACTATAGTTCACGCCGCTACTAACTAGACAAACTGAACCAATAAACCAAGAGGTGTTAACTATCCGAGAAAATCTTCGATTTTCTGGATCATAAAAATCGTAAAACGATTTTTAATGATATGGAAAAGTCATATAGTCCATTTTGAACGTAAGTTCAAAAGCTTGGCACATAAGTGCCATGAAATAGTTATGACTTTTACTATATTCGCTAAACAAGCCAAAGTGAAAACCATGCTATCAATAATCATCCCAACATATAACGAACGCGAAAACATAGAGCCATTCATAAAAGAAATCCAGAAAACCATGCAAAAAACAAAAAAGACCTACGAAATCATAATAATAGACGACAACTCCCCTGACGGCACATCAAAAATCGTAAAAGAACTCATAAAAAAAACAAAAGACACAACAATCCGCCTCTACACCCGCCCAAAAAAACAAGGTCTCGGCAGCGCCTACAAATACGGCTTCAAGAAAGCAAAAGGCACAATGCTAATGGAAATAGACGCTGACTTCTCCCATGACCCAAAAGAAATACCAAACTTCATAAAAGCACTAAACCAAGGCAATGATGCAGTAATCGGCTCAAGAGGCATTACAGGCGGCGAAAGAAACGACCCCATGAGAAGAAAAATATTCCCGATGATAGGCACCATACTATACAAAACACTCATGAACTGCAACACAAAAGACATCACAAGCGGCTACCGACTATACAAAAAAAGCGCCCTCGACAAAATCAATCTCAACACCCTCCCAGACGACTTCTCATTCCAGGTAGCCCTCCTATTCGCCCTCACACACAAAAACTGCAAAATAAAAGAAATACCAATCAAATTCAACAAACGACGAGCAGGCGAACCGAAATACAGCACAAAAGACTTATTCGGAAACATAAAAATCCTAATAAAACTATACATTAAAAAAATTACTCACAAAAATAACAACCCATGAAAATAACAATAATCGGCGCAGGACTATCCGGCCTAAGCGCCGCATACAC
>JAFCBW010000041.1:0-5221 GCA_017610525.1 Candidatus Nanohalarchaeota archaeon
GACAAGCGTCGAAAAAGTGATAACAAGGATTGCAGAGATAAAAAACCTAGACCCAAAAGAAATAGACAAAGCCACAACACAAAACGCAAAAAACTTCTTTAAAATACAATAATCGTATTTGTTTAGCAAAATTAGCGGTTAAGACCTCTTGATTTTTTTGGACAAATAGCATAAAATGCTCTATTTTTATGGAATGGACTATCCCGGGTGGCGACAGTTAACGATTTCGTTTTATGATTTTTGCACAATACACATTATTTTTACATAAACTTATTGGTACTCCTCTTGTTGTTTTGTTGCTTTTCTCATAAACTGCGTTAAAATAGTATGGTCTCGTCATATCGATTATGATTTGCTAAACAAGTACAATTAATGAGTACCCCAAATTTTTCAAGAAGAAATGTATTTGACGGTAAAGGTGACGGAAACCGCACATATACCCCAAGAGCAGAAAGACTAGACGCACATTCAAAAACAGTAAAATCCAGATTCCCTCACCTAAGATACAATGATGCAATAGATAAATATTTCAACGGTGAAGCACCCGCGATTGTCGAAGAATTAAGAGAAAAACAAATGTTCCTTGCCATAACTTACATAGACAATAAAGGCAGAAATCAAATAATGTGCAGCACATTTGGTGATTCTGAATACCCTATCGGTATTGACCCCAAAACAGAACAACTATACCTAGAACGACCAGATAAAGAAGCGACAAGAATAGACGGTGACCCAAACACATTAAAATTCATAGATTTGCACGCAAACAACCTCGGCTGGAGCGACCTAAACACAAACGCGGAAAAATACGAAGAACTTTGGACAGACTTAATCGAATAACAAGACACAAAACATACCCTCAAACCCGATAAACATGCGCAACCCGGACCCCGTCAACCACCCGGACACCAGTTGCCGAAACAACCCCACGCTCAACAAGCAACCCGACAACATCATTCCCGACAGCATTCACACTAGAAGCCCCGCGAACAGCATCCAAGATCTCATCAACAGAAGCAGGCTTCCCCCCGAAAAAATCAGAATCAACATCAACAACTAAATCATTCTCAAAAAACTTCTTGCCAACAATATCCTCATCACAAACAGCAACCACAGAATCTTCATGCACCCGAATCAAGCATCCCATTAAAAACACACTACTTAATACTTCTGACAGGCCTCTCAGCCCCGCAAGCCTCGCACTTAACAAACACAAGCCGGCCCTTCTTCACAATATTCGTATCCGGCTTACTGCACTCAGAACAAAGAACATACTCCTCAACATATCTCTCAAACTTCTTATTAACCATAAATCCACCGAACTTACCCTGGAACACACCCACATTGCCATCCATACCTCCCTGCGTCGCAAGCTCCTTTGCAAGATACTTCAAGAGATGCTTCGGGTCCCGCCGGATAACACCCGCAGCCTCAATAAGATTCTTAATCATGGTCCTGTTACCCATAACCATAACAATCAGTCTGGGCATCTCAAGACGCTCCTCCTCAACTACTTTCTCAGGAAGCTGCTCCCGCGCCCGACTCAAAAGTTTCCCATAATCATATTTAGACATAATACCTAATACTCAAGTCAACTTTATATTATAATGCCTTAATCCTTCCTGCCCTCGGCTCATAACACGACCCCTCAGCCAGAAGCTCATCAATCGCAGACTCACTGACAGCCTCAGGCAACCCCACTTTTTCAACAATCCTCGTATACTCAACACCATCTCCCTCATCCATCTCCTCAACAGACTTGACAATCAGATTCTTGGCAACCTTCATATCAACCTCAGCACCGCGCTCATCATCCTTCTCCTCACGCACCTCCTCAGCCGCAAGAACCTTACGGACATCATCACCCTTGATATCTTTCAGAGAAAGACTTTTCTCCATCTCAGAAACATCCCTATGCTCCTTCGCAAGAGAACGAATAACATTCCCCTTTGCCCCCTGCTCAAAACCCATCTCTACAAACTCAATCTTTCTCAAAGTCTCATAATTTGGATCATCCACTCTCTTCACAAACTCAGGAAATATATGCACCTCACCATTATACTGCCGCAAGCGCCCCACAACATCCACAATATCCCCCTTCTTCACCCCGCGAATCACACTCGTATCCTGAAACACCTTCACCCGTATCATGCCTGATCCGTCATCAAGAACAACAAAACCATACTTCCCGTCATCACTCACATAAGAATTCACAACAGTCCCAAGCACATGCACAGACGATACCTCGCGCCCGTCCTCTAAAAGAACATACCCTGAACCAATCCCATCTGAAGAGACATACTTCCCACAGGCAATATCCTTAATCCTACACTTCTGCGCCGTAAACCTCTTACTATCTATCACATTCACACTCTCCTTATATGTCCATGCTTCGGCTCAAACAACTCCCCTTCGCGCTTAAGCTTCTGTATGATCTCCTCAGCATCCTCAAGACCCTGCTCCTCAGCAGCCGCCTTAATATCCTCAATAAGCACAGACTTATCAGCAGAATCCTTCTGCATCTCACTGACAAGCGTAAGTATGATCTTAATCTTATTCCTCTGCGTACTCGTCGTACCGCTCTCAAGCCGGTCAATATCAAACTTCCCGGTCTCAGGGTCAATCCCCACCTGCATCAGGCAATCAGTCAGCAGCTTAATTGCCCTCTGCGCATCCTCCTTCTTAACCGTATCCGAAAGCCTCACCCTCGCCGACGCCTCCGAAAGCCTCACAAGCGCCTCCAACTGCCTCGCACCAATCGGCACCGACGAAACCTCATCAGTGCCAGCATACTTACCACGAAGACCGACATAAAACTTCTCAATCACATTCTGGGCAGGCTTCGCAAGCTTCGGCCGGATATTCGCCTTCACATAAGAGATATACTTCCTCAAAATTTCACTATCCAGCGGCGGATCCTGCACCTCCGGGTTTTCATGCATCTTAAGGATGTGGCGGACAAGCAAAGTATCCTTCTTCTTATCAGGCACATCCCTTATCGGAAAAGTAAGGTCAAACCTGCTCAGAAGAGTATCCGGGAGATCAATCTGTTCCGGGATAGACTGATATGGGTCAAACCTCCCGAACTTAGGATTCGCAGCCGCAAGAATCGTCGTCTGCGCATTCAACGTCGCCTGGATATTCGCTTTGGAGACAGTCACAGTCTGCTGCTCCGCAACCTCATGCATCGCACTCCTATCCTCTGTAGACATCTTATCAAGCTCATCAATCGCCACAAGCCCCTTATTGGCAAGCACAAGCGCACCTGCCTCAAGCGCCCACCCCTTCATAAATTCATCTTTGACAACCGTAGCAGTCAACCCAGCGCCCGACGTCGATTTACCAACAACATAACGCGCTTTCGGCGCAAGCCCGGCCGTATACTTAAGCAATTGGCTCTTACCTGCCCCGGGATCACCAACAAGCAGGATATGAATATCTCCCCTCGTCACAACCCCATCTGGCCTCACCTTCCTCACACCCCCGAAAAGCTGCAAAGAAATCGCCTGCTTAATATCACGGTACCCGTAAATAGAAGGCGCAATCGAATCAGCCAGCAGATCAAAAATCTTCGGATTCGCCGCAAGCTCCTTAATCCTCTTCTCATCCTTGGCAGAAACCTCAATCTCCTCAAACTCAAACTCTATAGGCTCAACATAATTGCCGTCAATATAAATATCCCTCCTCTTACTCTCCTTACCCTTATCCGTCTTAATCGGTATATCATCAAGAGTACCGGTAATAACAATCTTACTCCCCGGGACAACCCTCCTCTGGAACTTCGGATCAACCAAATCATTCTTAATATACACCCCTATCTTCCTCGCCTGCGCACTACCCTCGAGCGCCTCAGGCGCCTCCTCCACCTCAAGCCTCTGTATATCCACCATCTTGCGCTCAACCATCTCAAAGCCCCTCTTATTTCCGCACTCGCACATATAAGGAGTAGTCAAATCCTGCTCCTCCTGGAGCATCATAATCCTCTCCCCGCACGCCCGGCACTCAAAAGTAGCAAGAACAATCTCCGGTCGAACCTCTGAGGCCTGCTTAATTATACCCTTAACAGCAATAAACTTCTTCAGGTGCTTGCTGCGAAGATTCTTGATACTCACAACCTGCGAATCAGGCAGCCCCTTTATCCGAAAATGTATCTGCGACTCCAGCTCCTCCCCCACATCCACATTCCTCATCGCCTCCTCAGATGCCTTAAAAAACTCATCCGGCGTCTCCAAAAGACAATCAGCAACATCCACATCAAACTTCTCAATATCAGTAAACTCTACAACAAGCGCCTCCCTGTCCTGGACAGCTTTAAGAAGCGCACTATAGCATACCTCAGAGAAAAATATTTCAAGCCTTGAAAGCAAATCAGCATAATCCATAACATACTATTCCGCAAACAAATTTAAAAGACTTGTGAATCCCCGCAGCCTCTGCCCATAAGCACAACACACAAGACCAACCTCATTCTTCAGTGAATATACAATACAATACAGCAAAAGTAACAAAAAAACGAAAGATTATTAAAAATCCACAATAATGACTGATATGTAACCAAAAGCACCTCGGGCAACACCCATAATAAGACACGGTGAAAAACATGGACAAGACACCACCAAAAAAAGAAACAGAAGGATCTCATGAAATTGTCAAAAGGCAAATTGGAGAAATAAGCAACAGACTCAGCAGACTCGAAGAGCGCATAGAATTCATCGGAAAAATAAAAATAACCGAACAGGATATCGGCAAATCAATCCTCGAATACAAAGACGAAATGCAAAACATAGAACACTCATTCACCAGCTTAGACTCAACACTCAAATGCGCATCACTATATGAACAACTAGAACATAAAGGAGCACTCGAAAATCTCGAAAACAGGTTCATCCCATTCAGGAACGCACTTAACACACATAGCAACTCCTAATCAAATACATCCAACACATAATCTCTAAAGTACACCTTCTCAGAAAACAGATAAGCATTCCACACATTGCATCTTCCAGTAATAAACCATACACCGACCCCTAAACATTCCGAAAGGAATAAAAAGATAACTACGATATTACTACTATGCTCCCAAAAATCACAGAAATAAAGCACAGAAGAAAAAAAGCAGGCATAACACAGATTGAACTTGCCCACAAAGCAGGAGTTTCCCAGTCACTCATCGCAAAAATCGAGGCAAAGAAGATAGAGCCATCATACTCCGCAGTACAGA
>JAFCBW010000041.1:5240-13761 GCA_017610525.1 Candidatus Nanohalarchaeota archaeon
GAAACCAAGCAGGGATTAACAGCAAAAGACATCATGAACAAAAAAGTAACAACAACAGAAAAACGTAACCCTGTAAGCGAAGCAATCAGGACAATGAAAAAATACGGCCTTTCACAAATACCTGTCACTTCAGCCGGCCTGATTGTAGGAAGCATATCAGAAAAGTCAGTACTGGACAAGGTAATTGAACTTGAAGACACAAACCTTTCAAAACTGAAAGTAGAAGACATAATGGAAGAAGCATACCCCACACTCAACGAGAATACCCCACTGAAAGCCATCCTGCCACTATTAAAACACAACCAAGCAGTAATCATAACAAAAAAAGAGAATATTCTTGGAATAATCACAAAAGCAGACTTATTGAAGGTTGTCTAATTCAAACATCCAAAAAACAGCTACATTACACCAAGAGGCACTTTTGTCGTGACTCTTATATACCTAGACTAATCTGACTACGAATATATCAGCCCCGGCTGACAATCGAAACCTTAACCATCTTGTCGCCCTGAGCAATCTTCAGAACAACATCCATTCCTTCTATAACCTGCCCGAACACCGCATGGCGCCCATCAAGATGCGGCTGTGGATCCTCAGTTATAAAGAACTGGCTTCCGCCGCTATTAGGACCCGAATTCGCCATAGACAGTGCCCCCTTTGTATGCTTCAATTCAGGATGAAACTCATCCTGTATCGCATATCCGGGACCACCAGTACCATCACCCTTTGGATCACCGCCCTGTATCATAAAGCCACGTATAACCCGATGAAATGTCAAACCATCATAAAAGCCACTCTCTGCAAGCTTAATAAAATTTGCTGTAGTCACAGGTGCCCTTTTCTCATAAAGCTCAATCTTGATAACTCCCTTATCTGTCTCTATTACCGCCAATCTGTTTTCTTCTTCCATAATATCACCCGCATTTCCATCATCATCTTTAACATCATCAGCCACAGGCGCATCACCTGAAGTACATCCAAAACTAAAAGACATCACTAACAAAACAACCAAAAAAAGCATTTTCGAACTCATAAAATTCACACAAGACACATTACAACAAAAACATTAAATAATTAACCCACATACCCCAAATCCGGCTCTTTCGGCTTGACTTCCTTGATATTCATCGACTCCTTAAGCTTTTTTGCAGCATCTTTATCAGAATCTTTCAGGAGCCGATACGCGCTGACAAGATACATCTCAGCAATACTTTTCCTCTCATCAGGCGTAGACGCGCGCGCCCTGTTAGCATTCACAATCAACTCATTCCCAAGCCGCACAGCATCAACAGGAGTAATAGCATATCCACCGATCAGCGTAGGCTTGCCTTCACCGGAAAAAAAACACATATCAACAAGAGGCGATCCCGGTTTCATAAGGCATGCAACACAATACCCAGTCACAAAATACCTCTTCAAATCAAGATTAAATTTCTTCACAAGACACATTTAGTCCACCACCATGAAAGTAACATTTAAATAACTCAAAAATCCATTTGAGATTAAATTTAGGTATAAATCAACATATAATTTACAAATATTTAAGAACTTACCCATACAAAACACTTCTTAAAATTGGGAAAAGTAAATTAAGAGAGAGGGGACGTTTATGAGTGAAACAATTAAAATACATAATGTAGTTGCTTCATGCGGTACAGAATCAAAGATACCATTATCAAGGCTGGCGATGGAACTCGAAGGCACAGAATATGAGCCCGAACAATTCCCGGGACTGGTTATGAGACTCCAAAACCCGAAGGCAGCAGCACTGATATTCAACACAGGAAAAATCGTATGCACAGGCACAAAATCACCAGAACAGGCAAAAGAGGCTGTCGGGAACATAATCAAAAAAATAAAATCCTTGGGAATAGACATCAACGAGATAGACGGACTCAAGATCCAAAACATAGTAGCATCAGCAAATGTCAAAGCAGAATTAAACCTAAACCAAATCGCATTCCAGCTCGAGGGAACAGAATACGAGCCAGAACAATTTCCCGGTTTGGTCTATCGCCTCAATGGTCCAAAAACAGTATTTCTTTTATTCAGTTCAGGTAAAGTCATATGCACTGGCGGAAAATCAGAAGAAGAAGTCCGTGAATCCGTAGAGAAACTCAAGGTAAACCTAAAGGCCATCAAAGCCATATAACCCATAAATAAAAATAAAGCCCGAAAAGGGATTTGAACCCTTGACCGCGTGATATCTCGGTAAAGACTTGAGATATTAGAGATTTCTCGCGTACGAGTCTCGCGCATACAAGTCACGCGCTCTACCAACTGAGCTATCCGGGCACTAACTATATTTATACTTATTCTCTTACAACACCAAAACATTATAAAGTTTTCGAACAACACACTCCAACCAAGCACACACTCACTAAACCAACACCCTGCAAAGACAACATCAAAACTATATGTTGTATCTCACAAAAGCTTATATATCGATATGACGATATACTATATATTGTAATGTAGATTAAAAAACGTGGAGGGGATGCCTGAAACAAACAATTAGTCTAGCATAACAACCATCCTGGTAGGGTAGAAATAAATCCAACGGAGATACTCCGCTCATTTTCAAAAAATCATGGATTTCTACCCATCCGGGCCCAAGTTTCCAAAAAACATTACTTCATCTGCTTGCCGACTTCTTCATCAACAATACCCAGAAACTCATCCAGACACTCTTTCCTGACCTTAGCACCCGCAGCAACATCATGACCTCCCCCCTCGCCACCTACTTTTCCAGACAACCTCATCGCCTTATTAAGCCTCAACCCCTTATAGACAAGACCCATAGTCCCGCGCGCAGAAACCTTACAATACCCCGGATCATCATCACGCGACACAGCAATAATAGGTATCCTTTGATCCACTATCCTCGCACCGATCGCCATCCCAATCACAACCCCGACAATAGTTGACTTAATCTCATCAGTCCTGAAAACCTGAATATTATCCATCTCACAAACCCCATCATCCTTCAGAATCTGCAAACCCTTCGCAAGCAGCTTCCTGTGCTCCTGCAAAAAACAGCGCGCATCACAAAGAGCACCATCTCTGTCCCCAAGCACCACATCCAAACCGGTCTGCCACCGGTTATGCCTGCCGCAGGCATTCAAAAGCGTAGAAAACTCCATAGCATCTCTCGTCTCAGTACGCTCCGCCTCCCCAAGCAGTATATAAGTATCAGCAATCAACCTATTGACAGCCCGCGCATTATACCCAAGAGACATGAGATGCGATATAAGACCAGTCGTAATCTCCTGCTTCTCCTCAATCCCCAGATCAACCCAACACCTCATCCTATCTCCCTCATCATCCCCCGATCCAATCATACTCTCCACAAATCTCCTGGCACGCTCCTCAGACCCCGTAATACCCGCAAGATAAGGATCAGACGCAAAAGACAACATCTTATACACAGGCCTCGTCTGCTTCCCAAAATACGACAAATCCTTAACACATCCAACATACTCACCTGCACCCTCATCAAACATGACCTTATTAAGCCCCCGCAACCCGTCCCGCGTCTGCATATCACCAACAGCACCAACAATCGCAAGAGATGATAAATCCTGGCTATTCCCCGTCATAAACCTCGAAAAAAA
Source organism: Candidatus Nanohalarchaeota archaeon (assembly GCA_017610525.1). Taxonomy (GTDB): domain Archaea; phylum EX4484-52; class EX4484-52; order EX4484-52; family B79-G9; genus B79-G9. The sequence goes on from JAFCBW010000041.1 coordinate 8,855, forward strand.
GTAAGCAAGACCAGCTCCGCTAACATCCCTTGACCCGTCAACACCATAAATATGCGCATTCAGATGAAGCAAAAGATTACGATGCACATCCCTGCAAGGCACATGATGATCAATAACAAGCGTAGTCCGGCAATCAAGAATCTCTTTCATATCACCAATCTGCCCTGACCCAAGATCAGTAAAAACAATATTCTCTGTACTCATATCAAGAATCTCCTTGATACGCTGCCGGTCAAGCTGCCTAACAATATGAGTCTTCACAGGAATCCCAAGCCTCTCAAAAGTCTTATTCATAATCCCCGCAGAAGTAATGCCATCAGCATCCAGATGCGAAACAACAGTAACCTCCCTGAACCTCTTGATATCATCCTTCAGCTTCAAGACATCCGCCTTCATCTTAAAAAGACTCCTGCAAACCCCATCAGAGTAGGCAGGATTATGCTCAGGAACCACAAAATTATCATCCATAAAATCAATTTATCCACAAAATATATAAATAAACACCCTATCCAACTTGCCGAAAAATACAGCAAGCCAACACAAATACATCACATATATAATACAAAAAACAAAATACACATCATGAAAATTGACATAATCTTCACAAAAAAAGAAAACACATCACGCGCAGTAATCTTCCTAAAAGACAGCACCAACAAAAACATTGACGCAACAGTTGCAGCAGCATTCATAGGTCACGACCAAGAACTGCTATTCATCCCCGTTTCCGAAACCATACACTTCAACCCCGCATATCCCTCAGATGGAGACAACTATGTCTACCGCATAGAAAAAGGAATCTACCATGCATCAGCCCACACACCCTTCGAAATAAAAAAGATGCAGGTATGGGCAAAAACCAAAAACACTAAAGCATCAAAAGAAATCAGCCTGTAAACAAGTAAGATATAAATACTAAAAACAACAATCATTATACATGAAACCCGAAAATAAAGGAAGCAGCCAGATAGATTGGATTATGGGATTTCTGTTCTTTATCATGATAGTACTCATATTCATATCATACACATCCTATATCTCAAGAACACAGCAGCCATACGAAACACCCCTCAAATCACAACTCATTGACCTCTCGAAATCCGTAGAAAAACAAATCACCTGGACTACATACAGAGTGCCGCTCACAATAGAATCAGCATACACCCTAACCAACTACCCCCTGTCCATAGAATACAAAATAAACCATAAGGCAAAAAACTCAACATACATCCTCGACAAAACAGGAACAATCCTAAGCACAGAAGTTGACATGGACGAATCAAAAATTTACTGGACCTCAGACATCCACGAAGGCAAAAACACATTCTACCTGTTCTACATCACAGACTCACAACTCAATGAATCATCAAACACAACCAAAAACAACTTCACAACAAACAACACAACCATCACAAACACACACATCTCAACTGAATTCGACAATTTCAGCATCTCATCGTTAATCTTTAACAGCATAGAATTTATTGACGGGGGCATACTATTAAACACCACAAAAAAACCGCTAATAATTAACCACACCATCAAAACAACCGCAAGATATCCAAAAAACACGACAGTCAGAATATTCATGAACAGCAGTCATATAAGGATCCACACAAACGCCCCCGACAACTTCATATTGCACCTAAACAATTACCTAACCCGCTTTTACGTAGACGGCTCAACGCTCATTTTCAACGGCAGCAACGAGTATTCTGGCATCACTAACTACGCTGACCTCTACAACAACACAGGCATCTCAGTCATCGGCAAAAGCATGAACATAACAATAACAGACCCAGGCACCACAAGAGACATCCACATATTCAACGAGACAGACTTCGAAATATTCCTCCACACCGGCAGCTATGCAAACATGCTCAACCAAAGCGCAATCTATCCCTGCCCGGGTATTCTAATCGGACTGCCGGAAGAACTATCAGGCATAAGAGAAGACAAAATAAGCGAACTTGAAAACCTCTACTACGATGAACTATCCCAAAAACTGCAAATAAACGACCTCGGCGTACTAGTAAGAATAGAAAATCCCGACTCATGACCTCGTTCTCCATCACCACACCAACAGCCGAAAAAACCGCAATTCTAGACGCAAAAATCGCAATGCACAAACACCATCAAAACTATATATACCCCCATACCCAAATATAGTGATATCTCGAAATATTAAGATAGAATCACTGTCGCTGATTTTATCAATGGTGGTATAAAATTTCGGATGGTTGACGCATTTGAACAACAGTAAACGTAGAAAAACATCAGTAGTAGCGCTCTTCTTTCTAGCACTAGCCCTGCTGATATCAATACCATCAAACCACCAGCAAGAAACCACATTCTCACCAACCATAGACAAAATAACAACTGACAACGAAATTGTTTTCGACACAAAAACAAACCAAATCACAAACAACACAATCCTAAACAGAAAAGCATCAACAATCACCCTATTCAAAGACAAAAACAAAGTACACTTCCACAACACAAGACTAAAAGACCTGACCAAAACATACTTCAAAGACATCAAAACAGGCACAATAGAAAAGCACATAGACGGCACCATCAAAGACTTTGTATGGCTGGAAAACACGCCATCAGGCGGCGAAGTAGAACTGCCATCAACCTACGACGCAATATACAGATGCACAGGAAACGAAAACAAACCGACATGCAAACAACTCAAACCATGCAGTAACACCAACACAGGCACAAATTGCTACCTTGAAAAAAACCAGAAAACCCGTGTAACACTTGACCATTTCTCCGGAATATTCGGCGTTGACATAAACATCCTAAACGTCCAGTCCTACCCCACAGTAGGAGGTAACTGGAACGTGATATTCAACACAACAGGCACCGCCAACCTGACAATCTGTGCTGTTAATAGCACAACATGGAGCAACACTAACGAAACAGAAGACCTGAAATTCCTTAAAATAAAATGCGGCGACCAGACACAAAATCATATATGGATAAATGATTCTGTTTTTATTGAAAATTACACCTGCAATGAAACCGGCTACGAAACCTCTAAAGTTCTCACCACCGGAAGCCACCACCTGAAATTCCTGTTTGGAGATATAGAAAAATATGCCCACAACTTCGCATCAGGACCGTCAAGCATTATTTTCGTACCCCCGACACTTCAAAACAATTCCCACACATCAGATGACTGGGTTTACATAAACATCACATCCACAGATAATTTAAACCAGTCTATCCTGCAATGGATAAATTCTTCCGGGCAGACCAACATTTCCATGAGCAATTCATCATTGAGTAACTGGTATCTCAATATGGGCTCTTTGACAGATCACGCTTATAATTACAGTATTTGGGCGCAAAATACAACCAATGTCTGGCAGGAGAGCAATCGCATGCATATTACTGTTGATAGAATAACACCATCAATAAACTATAACCCAAACACAGATAACGGAACAGTTTACAGGGACTGGATACTTATCAATATAACAGCTTCAGATACCAATAAAGACACTGTGTTACTGGAATGGCAGGGCGCAAACGAGACATTCGACAATAATAATAGCGACATTCACTGGGAGAACAAAACAGACCTAGACCATGGAAACCATGTATTCAGAGCATATATCAATGACTCTGCAGGGAACATGAACCAGACGCAGGAAAGAACAGTTTTCACCTATGTAACCTGCGACATCTCGTGTTCCGGCGGAGGCTCCTTATCAAACACCTGTTACATAAATGATTTACAATCTGCATCCGGCTGCATAATTAATGGAACAAATCTGGTGCTCCAGGATGGAGGCGAACTTACAGCAAGTACCGGCAACGCATTCACAATAAATATGTCAGGTAATATAACCATAGAATCAGGCGGAAAAATAACAGGAAATACAAACATCACCGCAACCAACCTCACAATAGAATCAGGCGGAGAGATAAACGCCAATGGCAAAGGTCATGCAGTTAACGAAGGCGATGGCGCTGGAGGAGACGGCAGTTGCGGAAGCACTAATTGCGGAGGCGGAGGCGCAGGTTATGGCGGAAATGGCGGATCAGGCACCACTTGGTCAGGAGGTTCCTCTTACGGCTCCCTGACCGAGCCAGTAGATTTTGGCTCTGGAGGGGGATTCTACGGCAATCCTTATGGCGGCGGAGCAATTATACTGAATATATCAGAAAATTTAGTCATTGACGGTTCCATCACAGCCAATGGATTAGAAGGAGGCACTGATTGTCATACTATACATCTCGTTGGCACCTATGCAAGAGCAGGCGGTGGCGGTTCAGGCGGCAGTATTTGGATTACCACAGAAAAACTGTCAGGCAGCGGTTCTCTAAATTCTGATGGGGGTGATGGGGCAAGCAGATCATGCGTTAGTGGTTCAGCTACCGGCGGCGGAGGTTCAGGCGGGAGGATAGCAATAGATTATACAACAAAAACACACACAGGAAACATAATAGTTAATGGTGCCGAGGGTCATCAACATGGAGAATCTGGAACTATCTCACTTAATGGCGAGGAAAAAATCCCCTGCGATTCCGGTGATGAACTTACCACTTGTTACATCTCAACACTCCACAGCTATTCTGAAAATAAGTCCTTTAATTGCAATAATCTTGTAATAAATTCCACTGGATCTTTCGTCCTGTCACCAACCAAGAGGCTAACACTAAACCTATCAGGATACATGAATATTGCAGGATCTATAGATAGCAACGTCAACATAACATCAACAAACCTCACAATAGAATCCGGCGGAGAGATAAAGGCCAATGGTAAAGGTCATGCGGTTAATGAAGGCGATGGATCTGGAGGAAACGGCAGTTGCGGAAGCACTAATTGCGGAGGCGGAGGCGGAGGATATGGCGGATATGGCGGATCAGGCACCACGTGGTCAGGAGGT
>JAFCBW010000168.1 GCA_017610525.1 Candidatus Nanohalarchaeota archaeon
GCCGACAACAAAAAAAACTGCGCCCTTTTATTCATTATTATTATTATTATCAAAACTTTATAAAATTATAGGCCAGCAGGTAGCTCAAATCCACAACCCAGAGATCAATAATTCTCCTCAAGCCTGCAACCCTTCAAGCACCTAAACCTTAACTTAGAGCTGCTGGAGTTCCCCCCTCTGACTCGATTCATCAAAGCAAGATCAAAAAGGACAAGCTCTCAACGTCAAACCATCAACATGAGAAACTTCATCTCACACCCTGCCTTACAGTCCGCCATAAAGTCCATTTGCGCGAGTGCGTGGGACTAGCACGCCAACCTACCTAAAAAATCAAAGCCAAAAACCTTTAAAAGAATTGCTATCACTAAACATCATGCCCACATCGCATATCGGTATTGCACCGGATTGCTAATCCGGGCCCTTCGGGGCTGGCAGGTTCAACTCCTGCTGTGGGCGTAAATATAAAACCTGTCAAATTGCTAGTTAGTTAAGTTGTGAGTATATGAACAAATTGCGAAGATTTTATGCCCGAAGCCAACTCCTGCTGTGGGCGTGAAACAGCCCCTCCTAAAACAAAAACTACCACTACACAATTAAAAGAAAACCTTATAACATGAGAAATCTATAATAAATTATTCAGTTTATCTGGATTCCAACTTCGGTTGAAATTTAGCCCAACTGAGTATTTGGCTTCGGTCAGATGGAAGAGAGGTGACGTAAAAACTCAATACTCTTCCTTTATACTCAAATCTCTTCGGAGACTTGAGCGTTTGATTTCGGTCAAATGTTGGAGAGTTAAACAGCTTCGGTTATTTGGCTCTCCTTTTTCTCTTTCAATCTACCCAAATTCTTATAAAGAATATTAAGTTTTATACTTTATGGAAAAAGAAATCGGCAAAATACCAAAAGGCGAATACCAAGGAACAAAAACCGAAATAGCAATCAACATCAAAGAATTCAACGGACGAACAGGAATCGACATAAGAGAATTCACACAAAGCGAAACATACACCGGACCAACAAAAAAAGGACTACGAATTCCAGCCGCTAAATTCGAAGAATTCAAAATCCTAATCAACTCAATCAAACCCGAAGACATACAAGACTCAACACAAACAGAAGAGCCAACACAAACAAACTCAGACGAATCCGGAATCTCAGACGACGGATTAATGTAAAACTTAATATATTCTAAATTCTTAAAACATGAATGGGTGATACTAAAAACTTCTTCAACGCAAAAACCATCGCACTCTTCGGAGCTTCAAGACATCCGCAAAAAGTCGGACACACAATTCTGCAAAACCTCCTCCAATCAAAATCAAAAATAATCCCAATCAACCCAAAAGCGAAATCAATCCTAAACCAACCAACATATCCAGACATCTTCTCCGTCCCATACAAAATCGATCTCGCAATAATCGCAACACCAGCAAAAACAATCCCCCTAATCCTAAGACAACTCGGCAAAAAACAAATTCAAAACGCAATCATAATCTCATCAGGCTTCTCCGAAATAAAAAACTTTAACCTAGAAACCCAAATCAAAAAAATCGCGACACAAGAAAACATCTCAATAATCGGCCCAAACTCCTACGGCATAATCCTACCACACCTAAACCTAAACGCAACATACTATCAAGGACCAACACAAAAAGGCGACATCGCATTCATCTCACAATCCGGCGCAATCGCCTCCGCAATCCTCGACCAAAACCAACCACTCTCCGCCTTCATCTCAATCGGCAACTCCACAAACACCGACTTCTCAAACTTCATCGAATACCTCCAAAAAGACCCACAAACAAAAACCATCGCAATATATATGGAATCCCTAAAAGAAGCCCGCGGACAAAAATTCATACAAACCTGTAAAAAATCAAAAAAATCAATCATCGTCCTAAAATCGGGAAACTCTTCCGCAGGACAAAAAGCCGCAGCTTCACACACAGCCGCACTAGCCTCTCCAGAAGGAGTATACAAAGGTATACTAAAACAGTCCCATGTAACCCAAATCGACTCCATCCCACAACTATTCCAAATCGCAAAAATAAAATCACAATATCCAAAACTAAAAAACTCATGCACAATAATCACAAACGCAGGCGGACTCGGAGTCCTAACAGCCGACTACTGCGAAACAAATAAAATCACTCTAACAAAACTATCCCCAAAAATAATCGAAAACCTAAACAAAAACCTCCAACCAAACTGGAGCAAAAACAACCCCCTAGACCTAGTCGGCTCAGCAACCGCACAAGAATACGAAACCGCAATCAAAGAAATCCAAAAAACAAAAACATCCTTCATAATAATCCTCCTAACCCCACAACAAATGACACAGCCACTTCAAACCGCAAAACTCCTAATCAAATCAAAACTCCCACTATTCGCCTGCTTCTCCGGCGGCAACACCCTAAAAAAAGCAAAACAACACCTAATCAAAAACAACATCCCAACATTCAACGACCCAAAAGAAATGTGCGAAATGATTGGAAAACTATTCCAATAATATCTAGGGCTTATTAGAAGAAGCGGAAAATTTGGCAAATTATAAAGCAATTTCACGGCATCAGATTCGATGTCTATTTTGATTCCGAATTAAAAGCACTCGACAAGCTCGTGGACGATGGGTTGCTTGAAGTCGATGAAAAGCAGATCAGAATTACGCCGACCGGGCGTTTTTTCCTGCGTAACATTG
>JAFCBW010000169.1 GCA_017610525.1 Candidatus Nanohalarchaeota archaeon
CCCTAACTGCAAAAAAAACTTCTGGACACTTGACCCCGAAAGAGTCACATGCGCAGACTCAACATGCCAGAACTACGACTTCATAAACAACACAATCACCAAAAAAAAATGGGACTATATAAGCATGTGGAAAGAATTCGAAAAATTCTTCAAAAAAGAAGGCCACACATCAATACCAAGATACCCTGTAGTAGACCGCTGGAGACCGGACCTCTACTTCACGATCGCATCCATCCAGGACTTCCAGAGAATCGAGAACAGTAAAATGGCATTCGAATACCCTGCAAACCCCCTCATAGTGCCGCAAGTCTGCCTGAGATTCCCGGACATCCCAAACGTCGGCATAACCGGCAGGCACCTCACCTCATTCGTCATGTCAGGCCAGCACGCATTCAACTACCCAAAAGACGGCTACTTCAAAGACCGCTGCATAGACCTGAACTTCAAATTCCTCAACAACATCATGGGCATCCCTGAAAAAGAACTCGTCTACACAGAAGACGTCTGGGCAATGCCTGACTTTTCAGCATTCGGCCCATGCATGGAAACCTTCTCGCGCGGTCTCGAACTCGTAAACTCCGTATTCATGCAATTCCAGTCAAAAGACAGAAAAACATACACAGACTTACCCATGAAAGTGATAGACGTCGGCTGGGGACACGAGCGCCTTGTCTGGTTCTCAAACGGCACCGCAGCAGCCTACGACTCACTCTTCGGACCAGTCACAAAAAAAATGAAAACCTTATCAAACATAGAGATAGACGAAAAAGCATTCGAAAAATACTCAATCATCGCAGGCAACCTTGACATGGACGAGGTAAGCGACATAGAAAAAGCAAAACAAAACGCCGCAAAATCCATCGGCCTCACAGTCCCGCAGATGATGAAAACAGTCGAGCCCATGCAGGCACTCTACGCAGTCGCAGACCACTCAAGAACTCTTTTATTCGCTATCAGCGACGGAGCGATACCATCCAATGTAGGCGGCGGCTATAACCTAAGAGTGATCTTAAGGCGCGCCCTCAATTTCATAGACCGCTACAATTTCAACTTCACAATCCACGACATCGCATCCTGGCACGCAGATTACCTGAAGCCAATGTTCCCGGAACTTAAAGAGAACATCGACAACGTGGAAAAAATAGTTGCAATAGAAGAGGAAAAATACAAAAAAACAATGCACCGCTCAAAGAGGATTGTGGCAAACATCCTCAAAAAACAGACGAAATTCGCAGGACCCAAACTGACAGAACTCTACGAATCCCACGGCATCACCCCGGAACTGATAGAAAAAGTAGCATCAGAAACATCAACAGACATCCACATACCCGGCGACTTCTATGTACAGATGGCGCGCAGCCACGAATCTACAGAGCGCAAAACAAAAAAAGTAGACATAGACATAACAGGACTCCTGGAAACAGAACTCCTATACTATCAATCATCTAATCCCGATTTCACAGCAAAAGTCCAAAAAATCATAAAAGGCAAATGGGTCGTCCTGGACAAAACAGCATTCTATCCGACAGGCGGCGGCCAGGACCATGATACCGGAACCATAAATGATACAAAAGTCCTGGATGTGACTAAAGCTGAAAACATAATCCTCCACGAGATAGAAGACGCAGAAAAATTCAAACCCGGCGACACTGTCCGCGGCAGAGTTGATAAAGAAAGAAGAAAGATATTGACACAGCTTCATACAGGAACCCATGTATTGGGCGGCGCCCTGAGGCAGGTTCTTGGATCACACATCTGGCAGGCAGGTGCCCACAAATCCATACAGGGTGCAAGACTGGACATCACACACTACGATAACCTCACAGAAGAAGAAATAAAACAAGTCGAAACAGCAGCAAACAAGATTATCAAGGAGAACATAGATATAGATATCAATAATATAGAGCGCTCTGAAGCAGAAGGCAAATACGGGTTTATACTTTATCAGGGCGGCGCATGTCCCGGAAAGACAATAAGGACAATCAAGATAGGTGATCACGACGTCGAAGCATGTGGCGGCACCCATGTAAAGTCCACAAAAGAGATAGGCTCAATCAAGATTCTGAAAACCCACAAGATACAGGATGGTGTAATCAGGGTTGAGTTCGTGGCAGGTAGCCTTATTGGAAACATTGAGACTAAAAAAGACACACTTGCAAAACAGATCACTGAAGAGCTTGGTGCCAAAAGCATAAGTGACACGCCCCAATCAGCTAAAGCGCTTTTCAGTGAATGGAAGGCACTCAGGAAACTTAACAAGCAATTGTCCTATTTCGTAAAGACAAACAATGTTGAAGCGATTGAGAAAATGCGCGAAAGTTACGGCAATATAAAAAGCGCAAAGCAGGAAGTTCCGCAAACATCTGACCCTAATGAATCTATCAAAAAGGTTGCAGAAACTATGAAAGTCCAGGAAGACCACATCATCAACACCAGTGTTTTCGGATCTGCAATACCCGTCTTGGTAAAGCTGACATGAATAATGCCGATGTTATTTGGAGTTTCGCGACGGGTTCCGATACCAACAGCACCGATCAATTCTGTGCCGGGTACCGCGTTTCTTCATCACAATTGATAACAGCCGAACGCAAGATGACGACACGCGGACTAGCCATGCGAATCGCCTCCGAACACACTTGTCAGACCGCTTCGCCATGCCCGATCCAGTGCAGCCACTTCGATTTCAACGCGGTGGGCATC
>JAFCBW010000042.1 GCA_017610525.1 Candidatus Nanohalarchaeota archaeon
TTTGAGTGTGACTGTTCACAATACAGGTAATACTCAACTAAATTCGAGGCTGGATTATTTTGGTACGCATCCTTCCGTGACAGGTCATATTGATATAGTGACGCTGGATGTTGGGGAGCAGGTAACAGAACAGTTAACATTTGGGTTGACAGCGCCGGATAATTATGAGATGTATTTTGTCCTGAATTCAAGCAGTGGTATGCTTGACTATAATGTTGCGCGTTTTACTGTAACTGCAATTGATACGTTGCTTGCATTTCCGATGACTGATAAGCCAATTTATGATGTGGGAGAGGATGTGAATGTTACGGTTACTGTGAAGAATATTACTCTTGATATAGTTGATTTTCCGTATGCGTTGAGTGTTATGACGCCGGCAGGGGATGTTGTTGAGTCGACGTTATTTGCGCCTGAATGGAATGGTACTTATATTGTGAAGGCGGGACCGATTGCGGAGGGATATTGTGTTGTGGAAGGTGAGACGCTGTTTATTGTGGAGAAGCAGAGCAGTCTTCAGATAGAGACTGAGACTGTTGGCAATATTATTGTGATTACAGTCAGGACTGATGTTGGCGGCGCTGTTGATGGTGTGGATATTATAGTGAATGGGTATGCGTTGAAGACTGGTGTGAATGGTATTGTTGAGTTTTCGTCGTTTAATGTGACTCAATTTATTATTCGCGCTGAGAAATTTGGTTTTAATCCAGATATTGTGTCTGTGGATTTGGGTGTTTCGGAGTTTAATCTTTCGTTGAATGAAGGGTGGAATCTTATTAGTGTGCCTTTGCAGCCTGTGAATACAAGCCTGTTTTCTGTTTTTCCGCCTGAGGAGGTTGATTATACGTCTGTCTGGTCATATTATGGTGGCTCGTGGAAGAGGTATGATTTTGAAAGTCCTTTTCCTTATCTTAATGATTTGTATGATGTTGAGGCAGGGAGAGGTTACTGGATAAATATGGTTGATGCGGATGTTGTGACTGTTCGTGGTAGTTTGGCGGAGGATAGTGTACATTTGAATAGCGGATGGAATCTTGTTGGGTATAATGCGCTTGTTTCTCAAGGTGTTAGTGATGCGATGAATTCTATTGAGGGCAATTATACTTCTGTGTGGCAGTATGAAGATGGTGACTGGGATAGGTATGATTTGGAGAATCCGTTTCCGCATCTGAATGATTTGGATATGCTGGGTTCGGGTTATGGTTACTGGATAAATGTCAATAGTACTGGCTGTGATTGGGTTGTCTGAGGTAAATGGGGTGATTTGATGAAGATTGTTGAGATGATTTTTGGTTTTTTGTTGTTGGTTTTAGTGGGTGGTGTGTTTGTGTGTGCTGTTCCGTCATCACCTCATACTTTTGGTGGTTCGGTGTATGTTAATGATGTTTTGTTGGATTCAGAGGATATGGATTATACTGTCACTATGGAAGTTGGTGGGGTTGAACTTGCGCGCTATACTATGGGGGATTATTCGTCTTATGATGGTTATAATTTGATTGTGCCGTTGGATGAGGATTGTTCTGTGTATGGTGCTGCGTGCGAGGGGGATGAGGGTTATATCTATGTGAATGATATGCCGATAGAGGGCGGTTCGGTTACTGTTGGTGCTTCTGCGGGTTATACTTTGGTGGATATCTTTGTTGAGTATGAAGAGCTGTTGTTTGTTGGTGTTGTTCCTCTGGACAGGGATATTGCGCCTGTAGGTACAGTTTATGCTGTGGTGTCTGTGACTCCTGTTGGTGTGTATAATCTGGCTATTGATGGTGTGGTTTGTAAAGATACTGGCGGGGGTTGTGAGTATTTGGATAATCCCTCTGGTGAAGTATCTGTTGTTTTTGATGATACTGGTGGTTTAGCTGTGATGAGTGATTCTACGGGGGAAGCGGTTATAAGGGTGATTGTTAATTCATCGACGGCTGTTTCCGGAACTAAGTATATCTATTCTGTTCAGGCTGAGGATGGCGAATGGTTTGAGTCTATGGTGACTGTGCAGACGGGGGAGATTCCTGAGTTTCCGCTGGTGTTTTTGCCTGTGTTGTTGACGTTTTTGGTTTTATCAATGGGTAAGAGGTTTGGTTGATAAGCATAAGAGAAATAAGAAATAAAAAAAGAAATAGTGAAAATGCCTGATAGCATTTTCGTTATTCAAAAATAAGTTACAAAGATGTTTTATTAGGCGTATCTTCCACTGATTGTACCTGTGGATGTCATGGCTGAAATACCGTTAGTGACATCGTAAGTTACTGTGAGTGTTTCTGCGCTGTAACATTCGCCGACAGTGCCTGCATTCACAGTAGCGGCAGCGGCAGTGTATACACTTTCACAATTTGCTTCTGTAGTTCCATCCGCTGCAGCTCCACCAGTACAAGTAGTACTCACTTCAGTTCCAGCGTTACTGTTAATAAGTACTGTATCTATTGGTTCATCCATATTATTTCTTATTTTTATTTGGACGGAACCATCCGCTGCAACTGAGAACTGGTTACCATCAACGCTCACACCACCAGCCATCGGAAATCCGTTTGCGCCTTCTGCGCAGGCCTTTGTCGAGAATACTTGTGTATATAGCAATGCGCCTACGATGGCTATTGCCAATATTGCCCAACCGTATGTCATTAAATACTCTGTTGCTGACTGAGCTTTTCTTGTCTTGAAAAAACTAAATTTCATTTTACATCTCCCTCCATTTTCTAATACAATTTATATATTTTAATAACATCATACCTGTGTTATGTTATTACTTATTCATTTTAATTGAACTAGTATATAAATGTTTCGGGGTGATGGGTTGTGATTTGATATCGGGACGTAGTGACGCAATCGTTTGTTTCTGGTGGCTGGTTTCCTAAAGTGGCGCGAATGCAGGAAATCCAGATAATCTAGGGAAATGCTGAAAACAATTGTAGGATAATGGTTTGGCGGTAAATATATATGTATATATATATTGGGTGAAAAACAATAATTATAGGTGATAGTATATATATTATGGGTGGTAGTATAGATGAAAAGGATGCGAAAATACCTGTTGTTAGGCTCATGAGCGCTCGGGAACTTCTATCGGAAATCCGAAATGGTTGTGTTAATTTTTCTGATATTATCTGCCTGAATGTTGATTTATCGGGGAAAAAGTTTGAGGACATAGATTTTTCAGGTGCAAAAATGCTCAACTGCGATTTCAGTAATTCCAGACTTATAGACTGTAATTTCAATAGGTGCGAACTTTCAGAGTCGTGTTTTAGGGGTGTTGTAATACAATCGTGTACTTTTTTCAAATCAAGTCTTGCATTTGCTGATTTTTCCAATGTGAGGATTAGTGATTGTAATTTTGCAGATGCTAATTTGTCTTCTGTGAATTTCGATGTTGCGCAAATATCCAACTGTATGGTTGATTTATCTAAGCCAAATATCAAAACTCAGGAAAAAATGACTGTTGCATCGGTGCTTGAACAATACGAACAGGGCAAAAGAGACTTTTCAGGGGTAGATATATACGATGCTGATTTCAACAGCAAAATTCTAAAAGGGGTGATTTTCAGGAACGCAAGGTTACATCATGCGGATTTCAATTATGCAGATCTTACAGATTCTGATTTCTCCGGTGCTGACTTGACCAATAGCCGCTTCTGTGGTACAATACTTAGGCGCGCGAACTTTTCCGGAACGAATCTATACCTTGCGCTTATGAGTGATGCTTTTCTCGGTGATACGGATTTCAGCAATGCGAGTTTTTTGTGGGCGAAGATAAGAAATATTAATTTTACTCTTGCAAATATACAAGGTGCTATACTTTCCTGGGTTTTAATGCAGGATACGAAGATGACAGATGCGCAATTTTTTTCACTTCCCCCGGATGTACTTGAAACTATGGAAATCCAGAGTAGGACTAGCGCAGAAGATAGCAGAGCAGGTTCCCAAAAGATAAGCGAATAATATGGTGCTTCTGCATTACCTTATGGGGCTACAGACTCTAAGTACACGGAAAGAGGAGGAGCGAGATACGGCGCAGAAAACAACATATATATGGTCTCTACAAATCTTGATATATACAGGAAAGGGAGCATATCAACATACAAAGAATCATGAAAATTTGGATGAAAGTGTGTAATTTTCAAGCTTTTTGATTGGTGAAAATGTGCCAAAAATCATGAAATTTTCATAAAAAATAAAAGGAAAGAATTTAAAAAAAAGAAAGAAAAAGAGCACGAAACGTGCTCCGTGTGACTTCTGTGGCTGTGACTTCAAAGCCCTGCATCTTTTTTCATTGCTTCTGCTTTGTCTGTGTTTTCCCATGTGAAGTCCGGGTCGTTTCTGCCGAAGTGACCGTATGCTGCGGTTTTTGCGTAAATTGGGCGCAGTAGTTTCAGGTTTTCAATGATTGCGCTTGGTCTTAGGTCAAAGTTCTTTTTTATGACTTCAATGATTCTGTCTTCAGCTACTTTTGCAGTTCCTTCAGTGTCTACATTTACTGAGACGGGCTGCGCTATACCGATTGCGTATGCTAACTGGACTTCGCACTTGTCTGCAAGACCTGCGGCTACAACATTTTTTGCTACCCATCTTGCGGCGTATGATGCTGACCTGTCTACTTTTGACGGGTCTTTTCCTGAGAAGCAACCACCGCCGTGACTGCCGTGTCCGCCGTAAGTGTCTACGATAATCTTCCTGCCGGTCAGGCCTGTGTCGCCGTGTGGACCGCCTATTGCGAATCTTCCGGTTTCATTTACGTGGAATTTTGTGTTTTCGTCGAACCACTGGTCTGGAATTACTGTTTTGATTACGTGTTCAATTACGTCTTTTTTTATCTGGCTGTGTTCTGCTGATTCTTCATGCTGGGCTGCGATGACGACTGCTTCTACTCTTTTTGGAATACCGTTAGCATATTCAACTGTTACCTGTGACTTGCCGTCTGGTCTTAGGTATGGAATTTTACCTTCTTTCCTGACTTGCGATAGTTTCTGGCATAGCTTGTGTGCAAGAATTATCGGTAATGGCATCAGTTCAGGAGTTTCGTTTGATGCGTAGCCAAACATTAATCCCTGGTCTCCTGCGCCCTGTTCGTGGGTTGCGGTCTCTGTTACGCCTTGTGATATATCTACTGACTGCTCGTCTATGGATGTTATGACGCCGCATGTCTTCCAGTCGAATCCGCCGCGTGCGTTGTCATAACCTATTTTTTTAACTGTCTCTCTTACGATTTTCGGAATGTCTACATAGCATGATGTGGTTATTTCTCCTGCGACAAGTGCCATACCGGTTGTTACGAGTGTCTCGCATGCTACTCTTCCTTTTGGGTCCTGTGCCAGTATTGCGTCAAGAATTGAGTCTGATATTAGGTCAGCCATCTTGTCCGGGTGGCCTTCTGTTACAGATTCTGACGTAAATAAGTGGGTTGTTCTTTTATTGGACATATTTTACACCTCAAATTTTTATTTTATTTTGGTTTTATTTCCTGTTTAGAAGTTATTTCCTGTTTAGAAATACGGTTACATGAAGTAGTGCAGTATTTAGCTTAAATACTCTTCTGACAGAATTATTCTGATAAGAATATTTTGGCTGTGTCGCCAAGGTTAATTCTGTGCTTTTCTGTGTATCCTCCATTGACTTCGAGGACGTATCTGGAGTTTGTTTCGGGGCCAAATGTGGGGCATGTTGGGGTGTTGCAGGGTTTTGCTTCTTTTTGGATATAGATGATTTTGCTGTTTGTGTCTATCCAGATGATGTCGAGGGGTATCAATGTGTTTTTCATCCAGAAGCGGTGTGTTGCGTCGTTTTTGAAGATGAAGAGCATGCCGCAGGATTCGCAGAGTTCTGTGCGGTACATTAGTCCTTTGGTGATTTCTTCTGGTGTTGTTGCGAATTCTGTTTCTATGCATGTGCTTTCGAAGCATACTCTGTCTTGGTTTTGTTTTTGCGCGGCGGTCAGGAAGAAGATGGTGAATCCTATGATTATTAGTGCGCACATTGTTCTTTTGATTAGGGCTTTTTTGTTTGTCATACGGTTTGTTTTTGGGGTTGTTATTTAAATTCCTATCTTCTGATGCGTCCCCAACATATTTAATCTGTGGAGCGCAAGAATATACTATGCATTCTGCGCGCAATCTTTGGGTTCATAAGACTAGTACTTCGAATTCTCTTACAAGATGGTACAGGATTAAAAATCCGTTTAGGGTTGTGTTTAATTTTTTCGTGATATATTCTGTCAGGTATTGTCCTTCGCTTGCGCTTAAAAGAGTGCTTCTTCGCGCGACAGGCATGAAAGTCGGTGCGAGTACGTCGATTGCGCTTTCTGCGACTTTTGATATTTTCTTTCCTGAGCTTATAGAAATCGGTGAGAATTGTATTATTGGCTATAATGTTACGGTGCTTGCGCATGAGTTTCTTATTGATGAATACCGTACAGGGAGGGTGAAGATAGGGGATAATGTGATGGTTGGTGCAAATACAACTGTGCTTGCCGGTGTGACGATAGGGGATAATGCGCAGGTGTCTGCGATGACGCTTGTGAATAAAGATGTTTTGAAAAATGCGAAGGTGGGTGGGGTTCCATTAAGAAGTATTTCGAGATGATTGCCAGTAATGCGTTTTGCCTGAAAGTGATGATTCTTATAAATGTGGCGGGGACCTTGTTTGGATTCTGGTATTACAAGTTCCAGCTTGCGTCTACACCGCTTGCGAAACTTGTTTTTGTGCCTGATTGTCCTATTTATACATTGCTTTTCGCGTGTTTTCTTGTGCTGCATCTCATGGGGAAAAAGAGTACGCTGCTTGGTGTTGTGACTTTTATCGGGCTTATTAAATATGGGTTTTGGACTGTGCTTGTTATATCGCTGTATTGTGAATACTATGCTGCGAGCAATTTGTTTTTGTATGTTGTGCTGTTCATTTTGCATATAGGGATGATTGCGCAGGCGTATATTATCCCGCAAATATCGAGGTTTTCTAAAGGTGCGCTGATTATTGCGCTTGCCTGGTTCCTTGCAAATGATGTCATGGATTACTTTTTTGGCACTGCGCCGTATCTTCCAGATTACATGTACCACAATCTTCTTTTGGTTGAAAGTATTTTAATGACAATTGTCTTAGTAGTATATTCGAGGAGATTTATGTGATTCATATGGACTGGTTCGTGCTTTCGCTTATTGGTATGGTTCTTTACGGTGTCCAGAATTTCATATATAAAGTCGTTGCAGAAAAAAGGCTGAATTCCGGTCTTGTGCTGTTGGCAAGTTTTATTACAGGTGCGGTTCTTTCGGGTGTAGCCCTTTGCTTTTCTTTTACATTGCAGGACAACTATGCTGTGATATTTGCGTTTGCGGTAGTTCAGGCATCGTTTTATCTCATATCGCGCTATGTCAAGATCGAGTCGTTTAAGTATATACCTGCGGTGGTGGCTTTGCCTATATCCCGTATCCATTTTGCACTTACGGCACTGCTTGGGATAATCATATTGAATGAGCCGTACACACCATATACTGTGCTTGGCATTTTTCTCTTTCTGGGGGTTGTATTCATTTTGTCTAAAGGTTCCCATGTGAAAGATATAAGGGAGTCAAATTTCAGGTCCGGGTTTGCGTTGGCAATGGCGACTGCGTTTTTTACTACGATATCTGAGTTTATGGTGAAAATTGCGGCAGTGCAGTATGATGTGCTTGTGTTTATGTTCATGAGTTATGTCTGGCTTACTATTCCTTCCCATGTCCTCAACCGGAGGCTTAGTGACGAGAGAGATGACAGGAGGGGTGCGGTTATATTCGGTGCTTTGATCGGGCTTTTTAACTTTGCTTCGTTCTTTACGGTTATGAGCGCACTCAAAGCAGGTCCTGCTTCTGTGATATTTCCTATCATCGGGCTGAATATGCTGATTACTATATTTCTTACGGTAATAATATATCATGAAAAGGTAACTTATCCTAGGTTGGCAGCTCTCGTTCTTTCAATTGTTGCAATCATCCTGTTGAGGCAGTAAGGGTTATCTGTAAATCTATTTATACGACCTCGTTCAAAGAAAAGTTATGAGTAATCATGGGATCGTTGTTGCTAAATTGGAGAATTCCAAGCTTTTTCATTGGGTCCGTACTTTATATCCCAATCCCATGAAAAATGCGGTTCCAAAAGCCCAGTCAGGTTTGGAGCTGATGGTGCTTGTTTCATATTCATTGCTTGCATTTTCGGTGATTTACATGGTATTCCTTCAGAGCAGTTTTGTCACGATTAAGGATAAAAGAGCTATGGAGTCCCAGAAACTTGTAGAGTTAATAGGATATGAGATAGACATTGCAACCAGTATGGGCACAGGTTATTCGAAAAATGTGACTCTTTCTGATACAATATTTGGGGAGACATATAATGTTATCGTTGTTAGTAATCTCGTAGTTGTGAATTCGTCACAAAGTTATACGACCTCAATAATCACGCCGAATATAACAGGAACAATCCTGCCTGGTGACAATAGGATAGAAAACAGGGATGGTCTGGTTTATGCAA
>JAFCBW010000043.1 GCA_017610525.1 Candidatus Nanohalarchaeota archaeon
GAAATAGTCCTCGCAGAAGAACCAGGCGCCGCCATCCAGAAATGGAGAACTATCTTCAAAATACCACAGCGCGAACTTGCACAGGAAATGAGCCTCATGCCTTCAGTAATATCCGACTACGAATCAGGCAGGAGAAAATCCCCTGGAGTCGCAATGATAAAAAAAATAGTTAACTCCCTCATGAAAATCGACAAAACAAACGGCAACACAATAACAAAAGAATTCAACAACCTCTACTCAAACGAAACCCTGTCAGACGCAATACTGGACATCTGCGAAACAACAAAACCATACACACTCAAAGACATCACAACATACGTCGACGGAAAACTAATCAACGAAGAAACCGAACCACAAAAACCACTATACGGCTACACAATCATAGACTCACTAAAAGCAATAATCGAACTATCCCCAAAAGAGCTCGTAAAACTCTATGGCATGACAACAGAACGCGCACTCATATTCACAAAAGTCGAACGCGGAAGATCCCCCCTAATCGCCATAAAAGTAACAAACCTAAAACCCGGCGCAGTAATATTTCATGGCCCAAAAGAAATAGACAAACTAGCCCAGAGAATCGCAAAAGTAGAAAAAATCCCACTCATCATCTCCCAATTTGAAACAACAGACCAACTCATAGACAGCCTGAAAACAAACATAAAACCTGCATAACAACCCAACATAATTCATCTACACACAACCCAATACAAACAAAACCCTAAAAAACAAACAAAACCAATATCACATTCCCAAAAACACACAATCACCGTTTAAAATTAACACCATCAACGATTTACTATTAACCCCTACCCCTCTATTTCCACTGCAACACAAGTTAATAATAAATCACCAACAAACATTGAAAATAATACAATCCCACCACAAATTTCCACGACTTCTCATGAAATTACCTTATTCTTTATATGTTCAGCATATTGATTATCATTCACTAAACAACCACAATAACACCATTATTAAACCACATTGACACAATCAATATCATTCATAACTTTCATCCTCATTCATCATTACCAAATTCATCAATATCACTCATCAATATTGTTTATTATTACTATTATTATTATTATATTATAATATATAATAATATAATATATATATATATAACATAATAATAACAAAAAACAGAACAACAACAAACACAACTTCCATACGAAATCAAGGGGTGAGCCCCAAAATCTCAAACAACCCCTACACTTCCTATGGAACATACCCTGACTTCTCATAGAAACTAATATAAACCTTCATTTCCTATAGAAACACACTAAATAATACAATACCAAAACTTCACATCATATATACCAAACCAAAAACACAAAAATTTCTACCACATAAAAAAAACCCAAAACACACACAACATAACCTAATATCATCCACCAAACCAACAAAACACCAATACATTCCCAAACAATCAAACAACAAAAACCAAACAACAAAAGACCTGATACCATGTCTCAAAAAACAATACAAGACCTCTTCAGCGACTATATGGAGAAAGAGCCAATATTCTCAAACAAAAAAGCACTCACAATATCCTACACCCCGGAAGACGTTCCCCACAGAGACGACCAGATAAACCAGCTAGGCCTGATCCTTGCACCTGCCCTGAAAAATGACCGCCCCTCAAACGTATTCATCTACGGCGCCACAGGCACAGGAAAGACACTCATAACAACATACGTCACAAACCAGTTGGAGATAGCAGCAAAAAAAGCAGAATCAGACCTCCACGTAATGTACGTAAACTGCAAAATGAAACGGGTCGCAGACACAGAATACCGGCTCTTGGCCCACCTTGCAAACATACTTGGAAAAGAAGTACCTGCAACAGGATTACCCACAGATCACGTTTACAAGATATTCTTCGACGCCCTTGAAGAGCGCAAAGGCGTAGTCATATTAATAATAGACGAGATAGATGCACTCATATCAAAAGTAGGCGACGAGCTACTATACAACCTCACCCGCATAAACCAGGAACTCCAGAACATAAAAATATCAATAATAGGCATCTCAAACAACCTTTCATTCACAGACTACATGGACGCGAGAGTAAAATCCGCCCTATCAGAAGAAGAGCTCGTATTTCCACCCTACAACGCAGTACAATTGCAGGACATCCTCCTCACCCGCGCGAAAATAGCCTTCAGTGAAGACAAAATAAAAGAAGGAGTACTCTCCAAATGCGCAGCACTCGCAGCCCAGGAACACGGCGACGCCAGGCGCGCCCTCGACCTCCTAAGAGTCGCAGGCGAACTGACAGAAAGAAACAACGACACAGAAATAACAGAAAAGCACGTAGACATGGCAGAATCCAAAGTAGACATGGACCGCATAATGGAAGTCGTAAAGACCCAGCCCAAACAATCAAAAGCAGTCATATGCAGCATATTCACACTCCTTGACGGCACCAGCAAAGAAAAAATACTCACAGGCGAAGTCTATGACACATATAAAAACATATGCTCACAAATATCATTAAAACCCCTGACACAACGGCGCATATCAGACATAATAACCGAACTCGACATGCTAAGCATAATAAGCGCCAAAGTCATCTCAAAAGGCAGGTACGGCCGCACCCGCGAGATAGGGATAGCAATCTCAAAAGACATCCACAGCCGTATAATGGACTACCTGAAAAAAGAATTTTACCTCTAAGCGTGACCTCTATGCATCAAAAAATAATAGAAAAGATAAGGCACATCCAAAAAGACACCCGGAAAATCAAAGACACAGAACTCAAGCATCACATGGGATCAGAACTATACTCACTACAATTCATGGTCCAGAACAGCATAAAACGTGAATTCTCGTACTTCAGGCACATAACCCTAACAATCGCAGGCGCAACCGGCGTGATACTCTTCTGGCGCGGCATCTACGAACTCAGTTCCCAAAATGCATTCCTCAAAGACCCACACCTATCCCTTGTAACCGGCCTGATTATCCTTGCCATCACGGGCCTCTTATCAAAAGAATTCATAACCGTACCGGCAAAAGCCACATATAGTCAAACCACACAACCATCGCTTGAAATCCCTTCTTCATACCAGAAACAATAAACCACACATAAACAAACTGCAAAGTATTTAAACAATATGTTACAACAAGCTTAATATGCCCAGAAAAAAATCTTACAAATGGTTTTTCATTTCTGCGATAATTTATGCAATTTTAAAAATCGGCGAAAGTTTTATCGTAACAATCCCGGTAATGAGTCAAAAATTAGCTCCTATTTTGATTCCAATATCTCTGGCCTGGTTAATATTATCGATTGTTTTACTGGTTAAATTCATCAGGAATAAATTGCCATGGACCTACTTAGTGTTGCCAATCTATTATATTGCAGATTTTATTTTATCTTTCATACTTGCAATTATAGTTGGAATTTCCGCAATACTCAATGGAATTACTGATCCTTTGAGTGGAGCATCTTGGATAATATATATTACAACTATTGGTGCAATATTTGAAATAGGATATTCCATTTTCATGTTGACCAGAAAATAAATTAAAAACTACTCCTGATTCTTGTTTTTTAATCCTATATTAAATATGTTAATTAACTTTCTCTCCTAAACCAATTCTTTAGTCGCATAATGAGTCACAACAAGAACACCAAGCCCCATAACAATAGAACTCCAAAAACTCAACTCCACATTACCAGGAAACAGATACAAATTAAGAAGCCCCCACACACCTCTCCAGAACGAAATAACCGCAAAACCAACAACAACAGCAAAAATCACCTGATGCTCACGCTTCATCTTCTTTAAACGCTCAATCATCTCAATCATCCCCTGAAAACAAACCTACCCTTATCAACCTCAGCAAGCTCAAACTCCGTCCCAAGCACAAGACACTTGGTAGGACACACCTCAGCGCACTGCTCGCAAAAAAGGCACTTACCGATATCCACACTCCACTCCTTCTTCTCACGGTCAACACTGATCGCATTCGACGGGCAATACCGCGCACACAACCCGCAATACACACACTTCTCCTTATCATACACATGCTTCCCGCGAAGCCTGGAAGGAATAGCCGGCCTCTCCTTTGGATACTTCTGCGTAAACGGCTTCTTCAAAACATTTTTCAAACATTCAATAGTCAACTTCATAGCCTACAACCCCGCGGGAACAAGAATAACCCGTATCAAATCAACACCAGCCACAATCGCAAGCAGCCAGTAAAACTCAAGAATATGGTCAATCCGCAGCCGCGCCATAACAACCCTCAAGACAGTCAACACAACCAAAAACCCGAAAGTCTTCGCAATAAACACAGGAAGCGTACCAGCCCCACCGAGAAACAACGCAACAGCAAGCCCCATAACAACAAACCCCTTAATGATATGCGCAGCCTCAATCATCCCAAGCCCTGCACCCGAATACTCAGCACTATACCCCCCCGCAAGCTCCTGGTGCGCCCCCGGCGTATGAAACGGCGGCATCTCAATCTTCCCTACAAGCGTCAAAAGAAACACAACCCCTGCAAGCGGATACAACTGAATCAGCCACACATTATTCACCTGGAAACCATTGATGGCACTCACACTAAGATAATCCACACCACCAAAACCCATAAGCGCAATAATCGGTACAAGCACAGAGACAATAAACGGAACCTCATAAGCAATCATCTGCGTAATCCCCCTGATAGCCCCCATAACCCCAAACGGGTTAGAAGACGAAAATCCCGCCATATAAACAGCAGCCGACGAAAGCGCAAGAAAATAAATAAGCAAAATAATCCCACCAGCCCCATCCAGCACAGCAGCCCCACCCATAGGAACCATAAGCCCTGCAACAACGCAAGCCACAACCCCCACAACAGGCCACATATTATAGCCCGCCCGCGCCTCATCCGGCACAATACTCTCCTTAGAGAACCACTTGATAACATCATACACCGGCTGCACAATCGGCGGACCCATCCTGTTCTGCATCCGCGCCGCAAGCTTGCGCAAAATCCCTGAATACAAAAGACTGACAACTAAAATAAACAAAAGCCCTGGGTAGACAAGAACTTCAAACAACATAGACACATATACAGTCATAGGCATAAACATAACTAAACTATAGGCAAACCCAGTATATATGTTTTTGATTGAATATATGGTATGGCCCGCCAACCAAAAAGCTTATGATTCCCCAATTTACACCAATATCCTATGATTTTCGAGAATCACACCCTCTCAATCTTCCTGAAATACGTCCCGTCAACAATCTTCTTATCCCCCTTATTGACATCAAGCAGCGCAACCCTGTCAGTACACGCGAAACATGGGTCAATAGCCGCAACAATGATCGGCAGATCAGCAAGCTGCTGCCCAATCAACGTAGGCTTCAGCGTAAGGATATTAGAATAAGTAGGCGTCCTGATCCTCACTCGCTCAGGCATATCACTCCCGTTCGACCGCGCATAATAAAAAAGCTCGCCCCTCGGCGCCTCAACTCTCGCAACATCCTCATTTTCAGAAATATTAGGCGCAACCTTCACCCGTATATCCCCCTTAGGCATCTTAGAGACACACTGCTTGATAATAGACGCAGCCACCTTCAACTCCCCCAACCGGACAATCGCCTTAGCCTGCACATCCCCCTTCTTGGCGACCACCGGCTCCCACTCAACATCACCATATGCAGCATAACCCTCCCTTCGAATATCATAATCAAAACCGCACGCTCTAAGCACAGGCCCCACAGCCGAAAACTTCTCAGCATCCGCACGGCTAAGCGCCCCTACCCCCTCGGTCCTTGCGCGAATAACTTTATCACTCAAAAACACATCAGCATAATAATCAGCACGCTTAGAGACAACATCCATAACCTTCACAAGCTGGGGCATAATATCCGAAGAAATATCCCTCCGAACCCCCCCGATAGTACTCATCCCATAATTCACCCTGTTCCCGCTAATCTGCTCAAGCAGATCCATAACATACTCACGGTCCTTCCACGCACTCATAAAAACAGTATCTATCCCGATCTCATAACCCGCAACACCAGCCCAAAGAAGATGCGAATGCAGCCTCTCAAGCTCAAGAATGATAGTCCTGATATACTTAGCCCTGGGAGGCAATTCCACATCACCAATAAGATTCTCAATCGCCATAGAATACGCACAAGTATGTGACCCCGAACAGATCCCGCACATCCTTTCCGCAACAAAGATATTCTGCACATAATTCCTGTCCTGCATAAGCCTCTCAATACCGCGATGAATATACCCAAGCTGAATATCAACATCAACGATAGTCTCCCCGTCAACCGAAACCTTAAGGTATTCTGGCTCAATCAGCGCAGGATGTTGCGGTCCAATCGGAATCGTAGTATTCTTCTTCATATCAATCATTCCCCGCCTTTCATCACATCATCATCCTTCTTCCTAAGCGGCGCCTTGGGCGACCCCTCACACAAAAACAAATTCCGAGGCTCACGATTCCCCTCGATGCGGACATCAAGCATCTCAGCCAGCTCCCTCTCAAACAGCTTTGCCCCCGAAAAAATCGTAGTGATAGACTCAACCTTAGAATCCTCGCGCCCAATCCTTATTTTAATATTGACAATATGATAATCTGCATCAAAATGATAGATGACCTCAATCTCACGCCCATTATCAACTCCGCTTATAGCCATCAGTCTATTGACACCCGAAAGCCGAAGCTTAGTCAGCACTTTTCTAAGATCAGAGGCATCCACCTCAATAAAAGTAGCCCTCTTACTCTTCTTCACAACCTTTCCAAGACCCTCAAAATCAATCTCATCCATTAAAATCACAATTAACACTTTACAACTAACCATTAATTATACGCAAAAATCCTTTATGTAGTTTTGTATTTGGCGCATCATCAACTATAGTCAAAGCACTAATAAATTGAGTGAAGTGCCTTGCCATATGCTTAAAAATCTGCGATTTTTACCATCCAGAAAATCGGAGATTTTCCAGGATAGATGAAAGCAAAATGGTTTTTGGTGATGTTTGCTCATTTATTTTATGCCTTCACTATACCAAAAAACGAAAAAAACAGCTTAATCACCCTATCAACAAACGACATCTTCACACCGCTGCCTCCCATCATCATGACTCCGGCATCATCCCTCTCCTCCAACTCCGCATCATAATCCTCATGTTCAGGCCTGCACACAACCACCTCCCCCTCATACTCCACAACAAACTCATCAACCCTCCCAAAATAAGTCACCTGCTTCCTCTCCCCTTTATCAACAGCAACATTTCTTCTCGCCTCCCGCATGCCGGACGACAACACAACAACCTCCCTCTCATGAGTCACCCCATTCTCCAAAAACAGATACGTCTTACTGTCTGTGGCATTGCACCACACCCTAAAAAAATCATCAACAACCACAGCCTCAATAACATTGATCTCTCTCGCAATTTCATCATCCACATCCCCCTTCACCTTCACCTTAAGCGTATAATTTCCCGTAACATTCCTCTGCATCCTGTTAGTAAGATTAACCACAACCGAATCCCCCGCCCCCACCACAATCTCCCTCTTATTCCCTGTCCATGACTTCTTCCACACCCCCTCCTCGCTCAGCCCTTCGCTCAGCCGCGCCCTGCCGTCAATAACATAACTATACACACTAACATTCACAAAACCCCCCTTATTATTCCGCACCTTGACACCCGTCACAAACTCATCACCAAAAGAGACATTCTCCTCCCACGACACAAACTCAAACTCAAAATCAGCAACCTCAGTAACCTTTACACCCTCCCTTCCCTCAATTTGCACACCCTCATCATCCGCCTTATACCTGTACTTTGTCACAGTCTTAGTCTTGCACAAAGCAGTCGAAAGCCCGGCAAGCCGGATCATCTTACTCTCCCGCACACCCAGGCCCTCAACAATAAGCTCATATTTTCCATCCTTATACTTCCCATTACAATTCGACTTAACAACAACAGGAACCTTAAGCGAATACTCAGTATTCTTATTCTTCAGGTGAACCGTCGACTTCTCACTCACATCAAACCCATCAGAAAGCCGCTCCATCCACACAGAAAGAGAATACTTAGAAGTATCCCCCCGCACCACATCAACACTGACAGAAATAATATCCCCAAACGTAGTCTTCTCAGGACTCACTTTAGTGATATCAATCCTTGACTCCCCTCGCACACCTCCATCACCATCCACAGAAACCCCCTTAACAAGAATCATACTCCCATTAAAATCATTCCCCGCATTACTGTCATTACACCCTGCATCAACAATCTCTGCCCTAACAACATACGCCTCAGAATCAGAAATCCCAATCGCCTTAGGATTATACGACCGCGTCTCAGAAAGATTGATACTATAGTCCCTCTCATACCGCGCCTTCACAACATTCCCAAACAAATCCTCAATCCAGTAAGCAAGAACAAACCCATGCTCAACCCCTGAATGATTGACATCCTCTACAATCGCACGAAAAATTACCCCAAAAAACACCATCTTCCTCATCCACAACAGTAACATTTGGCACAACTATCTCCCAGCACATCCAATTATTTCCCGCATCAGAATCATTAACAGAAACATAAGTGATATTTGCACATATCGTATAATTCCCAGGCACTTTCGGCGTCCACTGGAAAGTCTTCGTAACCCTGCTCTTGAAACTATAATACCCCTCTTTCCTGTAAACCATCGCACTCCCATTAAAAATCTCGCGCACAACAGTCACATTAACCCCCGACGAGACACTCTCATTACTCCTGATAACAACCTTGTAGCGATTAGACTTATCAAGCGTAAAATTATGCGGCGCATCAATAACAATCCCTATATCATACACATCTGCAGTTGCATAAACAACATTAGCCCCAAGCAAAAAAACAAGAACCCCAAACAACACACAAGCCCATAAACTAATGCTCTTCATCCCCAGACATTATCCCAACAACTATATATTCTCCAATTGTCCCATAAACTATTCCCCACATAAAAACCACAGGCCCTCCTAAATCATAAGCAACAAAACACACCTTCACCCTGCGCAACATTTATAAATATCGGATAACTAAATAATAACACTATCCGATACCGTGACAAACATGACAATCACCTTAATTGACGCAAGAATGCTTGACCGCATCACACAAAAAAAGAAACGCATGAACAGCATCCGCCCTCTCTCAAAATCCGCCCTCCAAAAACTAAAAGAGCGCTTCGCCATCGAGTGGACCTACAACTCAAACGCAATAGAAGGAAACAGCCTCACACTAAACGAGACCCGCCTCATACTCGAAACAGGCCTTACAGTAAAAGGAAAACCCCTAAGAGAACATTTTGAAGCAATAAACCACAAAGAAGCCATAGGCTGCCTTGAAACTACAGTAAAAACAAAAGATGCAATAACCGAAGACACAATAAAAAAAATACACGCAATGATCCTAAAAGGAATAAGCGACACAGATGCAGGAATTTATCGCAGCGTCCGGATACGCATACTGGGCGCAGTCTTCACCCCTCCCGACCCTGTCAAAATAAACAGCCAAATGTCAGAACTAATCAAATGGCTCAACAAACAAAATACACACCCAATAGGCCTTGCAGCACAGCTTCATCATAAGCTGGTACACATACATCCCTTTACAGACGGCAACGGCAGGACCTCAAGACTCCTCATGAACCTGATACTCATGAGAGCCGGCTTCCCACCAGCAATCATCCTGAACACCGACAGGAAAAAATACTACGACCGCCTGAAAAAAGCAGACCGGGGAGACATAAAACCCTTCACGAACTTCATCGCCCAATCAACCGAGCGCTCCCTAAACCTCTACCTTGAAGCATTAGAGCCAGTAAAACCCAACAACCAAAACCAGCTAATCCTCTTAAGAGACGCCGCAAAATCCACCCCATACACTCAAGGATACCTGAGCCTCCTTGCGCGCACTGGAAAAATAGGCGCAACAAAAATATCCCGGAACTGGCACATCTCAAAACAGGAACTAAACACCTACACAAAAAACATAGAAAAAAAGAAGAAGCAAAGAAAACGAAAATAAACCCAATTCTACTCATTTTGAAAGCGCATGGCATTAATTGGCAGGAAAAATTATACAAACTATGCTTCAATGATATACTAGAATCGATTCTTACATTCTTCAAATAGTGTTTTTGCTTCTTCATCCTTTAGCATTACTTTTGTTTTTGCGAAGAATATTTACTCCTTCCGTCTTTTTCAGCTACAGTGAAAGTATGTGCGATTTCGCACTTCAGCAATATACTCATTCCTCACATAAATATTATTCGCAAAAACAAAAGTAATGCTAAAGGATGAAGAAGCAAAAACACTATTTG
The DNA here is from genome assembly GCA_017610525.1 of Candidatus Nanohalarchaeota archaeon. Classification (GTDB taxonomy): domain Archaea; phylum EX4484-52; class EX4484-52; order EX4484-52; family B79-G9; genus B79-G9. The sequence goes on from JAFCBW010000043.1 coordinate 10,349, forward strand.
AAGAATGTAAGAATCGATTCTAGTATATCATTGAAGCATAGT
>JAFCBW010000170.1 GCA_017610525.1 Candidatus Nanohalarchaeota archaeon
TGTTTAAAAAAGGATATTTCTCTATTACATCATCATTCACTAATACAGACATAGCGCCACTTAAAAGAAGGATTATTTCATTATTGTAATGTTTCATTTCCGGTACGATGTTTACACTTGATGGGCGGATGCTTAAATTTGACTGAGGCACATCATATTTTGTGGCCACAAAATCATACTTTTGATAGTCAAATTCATAATCTTCTGATACAAGAATATCCGGGTTTTTAATCAGAAGTTGGATGATGTTCTCTTTTTTATCAGCCTGAATATTTTCCTTGGAGATTTCAATCCTTAGACTGCTTTTGTCTGAATCACAGTAAGTTCCCATTTCAGAAAGCAGTTTATTCCAATCATCATCACTAAGTATGTTACGTCCTTGATTGAGAGATTCTTGAGTGTTGTCGGGATCAATGAAAATCTCGCGATATGTCACAGAGGCACTATAATTCCTGCTTTCAACATGCCTTATAGGAATTACTATCGCTTTTTCTTCTAAATATACGACAGAACCGGCATCATGCACATATGTATTTTCTTCTCGCATCTTAGGATTCATAACTTCTGAGTAAATACGCACATTTATAAATCTTACCCTACTCTGTGCAGTTATTTCAATAAAAAATCATGAAATTTCCGGAGAATCGGCGCATTTCAAGCTTTTTTATTGTCGGTTTATATTTTATATTCAATAAAAAAACAGACTCTAGAAATACCGCAACTATTCGGTGTCTTATTATTCATGCCAAAATGTCTGTTCTTATGTCGCCTGCGGGCTCGAAGTACACATCTTTTGAGACTACCCAGCCGTTGAAAGTATAAGTTGTTGGTGTGTCTGATTTTACTGTGTATGTGTAGACTATGTCCTGTACGTGACCGCCAAAGCGCTCGCTTTCAACTACGAACCAGCGGATCACCCTTGTGGATTCATTGTAGTATCCGGTGCCGCGGCCTGTGACTTCTATGCCGTGCGGGATGTACTCTTTTATTACATAGTATGACGGGATATCTGATTCATTGATGTTGACTGTTATGGTCACATTGAATTCTGTGCCTTTGGGGGTATTATCCGGTAAGTCACGGATCACTGTGAATGTGCCGTATACAGGTGGTTCGGGAGAAGGTGGACAACCTTCATCTATATCGCCGTTACAGTTTTCGTCGATGCCATTTCGGCATATCTCCGGGGGTTCGGCAGGGCATGCTGCACATGTCTGGTATGCTGTACATGTAGTGTAGTCCATGCATGTGTTTTTTACGCCCTCGTCTATATCGCCGTCGCAGTCATCGTCAATGCCGTTGCATATTTCCGGGGCGCCAGGGTATACATAAGGATTTGTGATGTTGCAGTCAATATAATCTGGCCACTCGTCGCCGTCTGTGTCTTTGACCTGTGATTGATTTATTGTGCATTCAAGAGCGTCATCTCCTTCTGTCATGTAAATCTGTATGGAATCTCCTACTGTGCCAAAGAGAAACTCTTTATTCTGCGTTTGGGGCATGATCTTGTAGGTGAATACAGTATCTTCTATTGTTGTGCCATAATACTCTGATTCTACTATGAACCATCTTAATATTCTCTTTTGGGCATCATAGTTTGCGCCATTGGAGTCTGTTACGATGAAACCTTCAGGGATGTATTCATTTAAAATAAGTATTCCTGGCTTGTTGCTTTCATTGATGTCAATATTTATGGTTACTTCCATATCATCGCCGATTGTGCATGTATCCGGCAGTATGCGTGTTGATGTGTACATGCCGGTGCATGTCCACGGACCGGACACAGGGTTGCAGATGTCTTTTTCATTGGGATGTTTGATGAGGGCTATTTTTTGGGGGGCTGTGTGGTATGCGTAAGTGTGGTCAGGTATTACTGACATCTTTATGGTGTAGTTGCCTTCAAGACCATGCTTCTTATTGTAGCCGTATTTTAGTGTGTCCCAGGTGACATTATAGGATAATTCACTCTGGATGCTGCCATAGCCGTAGCCGTAGCCGTAGCCATAACCATAACCATAACCATAGCCATAGCCATAACCGTACACCTGCCAGTAGCCTGTTGTGTGATCGTATCCAAAGCGATCTCCTGGGGTCGCGCCGACCATCCGGGTGTTTTTGATATCTAATGCGTGGCACCGGAAAATGTCAAAAGATTGCGGCATAAGTGTGCCGTCCGGATAGAATGAACATGTTGTGGTGCTGGTGTCAGGATTAACCAGCTCAATTATTATCGACTGTATCGGAATGCGCTCCATGGGACCCAGATCAATCTCAAAAATAAAATTTACAACAGTGCCACGATATGCAGTATCCGGCAGGTCTATTATATGTAGAAGCACAGCATCAGCAGGTCCTGCCACAAACAATACAGCAATAATAAAAACAGAGGTGATAATACTGATAAGCGAATTCTTATGCTTATGCGAACCCACACGTACCTGAGACATATTCATTGTTGCACCATTTAACTGAGTACAGCAGCTAAAGTGGATACCCCTCCCTCTTCTGCTGTAGTATGCTATAGTGTAACTGTACTTTTCAATCTTTATAAATCGTTATTGTTCCAAGAAAAGAGGTGCGCAGGATATCCTGATTAGGACCGACTACAGCCGGCAGGTCAGTGATGATTGTTCCGGCTTCTGTTTGATAACTATAGTCAAGGCACCAATAAATTGAGTAA
>JAFCBW010000044.1 GCA_017610525.1 Candidatus Nanohalarchaeota archaeon
CTTCACGACCCATCAGAAAGCGCATCAACAATCTCATCAATCTTCTCAAGCCTAACAGAAATCTCATCCCTATACTTCCTATACTCCTCAATCAACTCATCCCTACTCGACGCAGGTCCTGTAGAATCATCACCACCAACATCATCCTCTGCCTTCATAATCGTAACCTTCTCAGTATCCGCATCAACAAACCCTACAGCAACAAGCTTCATACCCGCATACTCTCCGCCGGTATAAAGAATAGGCACAACCCACGTATCCTTGCCATTGTACGGGTAAAGAAGCGGCTGCATAGCCCTCCATCCATCATAATTCGAAATCTTCGAGTTTACATAATTATTTGCGATAGTCGGCCCGATAAAATTACTCTGTTTCTTATTAACAAAAATCGCCTTGCCTGCATTATTGCCGTTAGCCCCGATCAGGTAATACCCTGAAAGCGCACTCTTCTCCTGTCCTCCGGCCGGCTCCACACTAACAAACCAATACACATCATTCTCAATATTAATCAGGTACGGCTCAGTACCATAAGGGATCTCATCAATATCCTTCTTAAACACAAAAGCATTAACAACTCCTCCTTTAAACAGCGAATACACAGAAACCCTCCACGAAGCCACTTCCTGCGGATAAACTTTCCACTTGCCGAGCCATTCAGGAATATCCTCTGCTGCATAAATCACAGTGTCCCCCGTACCTGCATTCACCGTCGCCACACCATCATAAGTCATGGCAATCCCATAATAATTCCTCATCAACGGAACCAGCCACAAATATTCGCCATTCCTCTCAATCAGAAGCGCATCACCATACTCATGCGAAGGGTCCTTCAGCCACACCTGCGTGTAGACATTAAATATCAGCGGCCTTTCCTCAGTATACACAAGCTCCTTCTCAAAAAAATCAACAGACGGGTTCAGCGTACCCCCTGCATAACCATCAATAAACCCCGGGGAAGTCCTCGAAAGGCCAATGATGATATTATCCGGCTCAAGCACCGAAATCCACTTCAGCCTCATCTCAACCGGGTCATAATAAATATCCTTATCACCGACATGAGAATCCGACTGTGTATTCTTGGTCCTCGAAAGCGCCCCTGCAAGAACCGGCGGCACAACCCTCAAATTATTAAACTCCGTAGAATAATCAATCTTATCAGTCAACTCTGCATTCGCAAGCCCGCTAATCGGTACCCCGATCCACGCCTTCCCAAACGCCATAACAACAAAATAAAATATAAAAAACATCACAATAAAAACATTGAACATCTTCTCAAACTTCTTCTCAACAGTAATTTTCCGTATATGCTTCACACTCATATATCCCCCAAGCAGCAAAGTAACAACAAGGAACGGCAAGACACTCATAAACACAGTAAAAAACGACTTCACCATATACGAAAACAAGACAAGGAAAAGCGCAACCATCGTAACAATCCTCGCCATCCCCTGCCTGCGCTTCCCAAACAAAATCTTAAACACAGGCACAACAAGAATAAAAGAAACAATAAAACTACACACTATTACCGAAATAAGTCCAATCATACACCAATATAAGACCTGAATCTTTTTATAGTTCACGATTTGCCTTATCCGCCATTTCAACACTATCGCTTTCTGCATGTTATGCCTGTTTTCTGCCTGATCAAACACAGCACATTTATGTCCGTCAACACACCCGATGTCTGCTTATGCTCTCTTAAGGCAATATCGCAGCTTAAACATATAAACTTTTAGATACATTCATAATAAAACAGCGCACATTTGTCCTATTTAGAACAATCAAACCAAAAGGTGAAAAAATGCCGACAATAGCAGAACAGGTCTGGATCTACATCAAGAAAAAACCCTACGTACAGGAAGCGATAGAGCAGGAAATTGTAAACTTCAGCGCACTTGCAAGAAAAATCGCAGGCGAAACAGACAGTGCACACTTCGACGCAGTAAAAGCTGCACTGATGCGATCGCAAACAAGACTAATAAAAAACCGCAAAAGACAGGAAAAAGAAGCAATCCGCATCTTAAACAAATCCACATTCAACATCACAAACAAAGTCTCCCTGATCCACAGCACCCGCAGCTTAACCCTCGCAGAACCAATTGCAATCTCAAAAACCCCAAGCGGATACATCTACATAATCACAGAAAAAAACGCAGAAAAATTGAAAAATCAGGCACTCGACATCATGCATGGTTTAAGCATAATCTGCATCACAAATCCCTTAGAGATTGAAACAACCCCCGGAATCGCATCATTTCTCTTTTCATCCCTGGCATCTGAAAACATAAACATCCAGCACATAATAGACTGCCGTGAAGACACATTTCTGGTGATAAGCGAGCATGATGCCCCCCTCGCATTCAGCGTATTGGCAGAGAAAATGAGATTATAGCCCATGAATAAAAAAAGAAAAAAAAGGCGCAAAAATGATGCGCCATCTACCTCTTAGCATAGACTCCGGCAAACACAGTCATCGCAGTTAACCCTACAATATACCCCCCAATTGCGATCCCGACATAAGGGACCATCATAGATAGATACATGATCGCAGTTCCATATACAAGCATCACAATCCATGCGACACCATGGTCTGCTGTAACCGACTTTTTAAATACATTTTTAACAGCAAAAGCAGCGGAAAAATCACCCTTATCTATATAGTGCATAACCGCCATTGGCGCCATAAACATCGCAGAGGCCAGAAGCAAAAGCGTAACCGCCATCCTGATTGTGCCGCCTGCAAGAGCCATAGGCATATTCACTGCTGCTCCGCCTGCAATCAATCCAAAAACCATCGCACCGAAGCCCGCAAAAAGAAGACGCAATCCCGTGAGTGAATAAATTAAAACAATACTGGTCGCAAGAAGTCCTGTCATAAACAAATCTCCCCACTCTTTCCATTCAGGCAGATCATTCTTTTTCTTCATTGTCTTTTTTGCAGCTTTCATAATATAGCCGGTAACAATGAAATTGACAATAGGAACAACATTCAGGACACACCCGATAGCCAGTTTTTTAATATCCTGCCCCGGCCTTTTAATCGCCGCCTCATAATCAGTCATCCACAACACCTCCATAATCCCTCTTGAGAATGTATTTTATACCGGTCAATACATATATTCTATAATAGATATTATTCTAGTTAACACCTCATCAGGAACAAAATCCTATCGGCAAACCGCAAATAAAACCTTTTTAAATTTTGCACAATTCATAATTACACAGAACACAATAATATAAAGAAAAAAGAACAAATCACAATAACCAGACATTATAACACAATGATTAATACGGGGTTGATAAAATTGTCCATAAAAAAAGAAATTCAGCTAAAAGTCGGGGAAATCCCCTCCAATGCCCAGTCAGACATAGGCATCGGAATTGTGCGCTTTGACACACGTCTCATGAACGAGCTTGACATCCGTGAGGGAGACATAGTAGATGTCGAAGGCAAACGAAAGACCGGTGCAATAGCGCTGCGCCCATATCCTGCAGACGTATCCCTGAACATCGTGCGCATGGACGGGTACATGAGAAGAAATGCAGGCACCTCAATAGGTGAAAAAGTAACAATCAAGCCTGCCCAAATCATGGAAGCAAAAAAAATAACTTTAGCTCCCGCAGAAAAAGGAGTCATTATGCAGGTCCCCGCAGAGCACGTAAAGCGCGCACTACTCGGGAGAATCGCCACAAAAGGAGACATAATCGCGCCAATAACAAGAAGGCAGAGAATGCCCTTCGGTGACATGTTTGACATGGAAGACATGTTCTCACTTGGCTTCGGCGAAACAAAATTTATGGTAGTCAACACAACCCCTAAAGCCATCACCAAGATAACCGACATGACTAACGTCGAAATACTGCCACAGGCCGTAGAAGTCAAAGAAGAGGCAAAACTCCCTGTAATAACATACGAAGACGTAGGCGGTCTGCGCCAGGAAGTAAAAAAAGTAAGAGAGATGATAGAGCTTCCACTGAGACACCCCGAGCTATTCGAGCGCCTCGGTGTAGAGCCCCCTAAAGGCATCCTCCTCTTCGGTCCCCCCGGCACAGGAAAAACACTCCTTGCAAGAGTCGTCGCAAACGAGGCAGGCGTAAACTTCATAGCCCTCAACGGTCCTGAAGTGACCTCAAAATGGTACGGCGAATCAGAAAAAAAGATACGCGAACTCTTCAAAAACGCAGAAGAAAACGCCCCCACAATAATATTTATCGACGAGATAGATGCACTGGCACCCAAAAGAGAAGAAGTCACAGGAGAGGTAGAAAGAAGGATGGTCGCACAATTGCTGGCATCAATGGACGGTCTTCAAAGCAGGGGGCAGGTAATGGTAATAGCCGCAACCAACCGCGAAAACGCCCTCGACCCTGCACTAAGAAGGCCCGGCAGGTTCGACCGCGAGATAGAGATAGGCGTCCCCGACAGGCAGGGCAGAAAAGAGATACTCCAGATACACACAAGAAACATGCCCCTTGACAAAGACGTCGCAATAAGCAAAATCGCAGACACCACACATGGCTTCGTCGGCGCAGACCTATCCGCCCTATGCAAAGAAGCAGCAATGTCATCACTGCGAAGAATACTGCCTGACGTCAACCTGAAAGAAGACACAATAGAGCAGAAAATATTGGAATCCTTGGAAGTGACCATGGACGACTTCAAAAACGCCCGCAGATTCGTCGAACCCTCCGCAATGCGCGAAGTCCTCGTAGAAATACCGAAAATCGCATGGAATGACGTAGGCGGTCTTGAAGAAGTAAAACAGAACCTCAAAGAAATGGTCGAATGGCCCCTCAAACATCCGGAAGCATTCAAAAGAATGGGCATCAAATCCCCAAGAGGCATCCTTCTATACGGCGTTCCCGGCAACGGGAAGACACTTCTCGCAAAAGCAGTCGCAAACGAATCCGAAGCGAATTTCATAGCAATCAAGGGCCCCGAACTCTTCAGCAAATGGGTAGGCGAAAGCGAAAAGCACATAAGGGAAATGTTCAAACGAGCGCGGCAGGTCTCTCCTGCAATAATCTTCTTAGACGAGATAGATGCCCTTGCCCCAAAAAGAGGGCACACTGACTCCGGGGTAACAGACCGTGTAGTGACCCAGATCCTTTCTGAAATGGACGGTCTCGAAGGCGTTGAAGGGATAGTCATAATCGGCGCCACCAACCGCCCGGATGTAATAGACCCCGCGTTGCTTCGCCACGGCCGCTTCGACCGCCACATCTACATCCCTATCCCCGACGAAAAATCACGCGAAAAAATATTCAAAGTACACACAAAAGACATGCCTCTCGCAAAAGATGCCTCACAAAAGACCCTCGTAAAAAAGACCGATGGATACGTTGGCGCAGACATAGAAAGCCTCTGCAAAGAAGCAGCACTCCTTGCCCTCAGAGAAAATATCAATGCAAAAGAAGTAACAATGAAACACTTTGAAGAGGCACTAAAACTGGTCAAGCCAAGCATCTCGAAAACAGACGTGGAAAAATTCAAAAAGAAAGCAGACGAAACAAAACTCCACCCTGAAACAGATGAATTCGGATATGTGGGATAAAAATCGGGTGCCGTCCAACATTTGACTTAAGCCAGTAAGTTAGCCATCCAGCCCATAAGTATTCCGTTACTTTCTGTAGCTTACTGCTTATCAGCTTTTTAGCATTCAATTAACTCCTCTGAGTTAGTGTCTGCTTTATGCCCTCCACCAACTGAAAAAGTAATATTCCAGTCATCAAATTCATGGCTCTATTTCTTCCCAGCGACTTTGAGAACTGCGCCAATAAGCTTTTCCATAGACTTTCTTGATTCTACTCTCTCCTCTCTCATTTCACTGAAGATTTTACTCCTGTTTTGCGCAATCATCCCATACTTTTTATCAACTACATCAAACCTGTTAATAGTGTCCTGATGGAATGATTTTAGATTAACAGATAAATCATTATGAATCAAGTCCAGTTTCCCAGACATATGATCTTGTTTATCCAGCATCTGGCTTTGCTTATCTGACAAATCCCTGAATCCTTTTTTATTCTCTTCTACACCATACTTCGTGAGTTCAATAAGCGTTTTAAAATGTCCTATTGCCTCGTCTATCCTCTCATCAGTTTCCTTTGGCTTAACAATTTTCCTGAAATCATTATAAACTTTATCTGTAACAAGCGGCTCAACAGAAACCTCATCTACTCTAATCAGGGTATTTTTGATATTGATTATTTCTGCAAACTTTTTTATCCGGATATCTTCTTGCTGAGCAATAATCTTAACAGATCCGTCTTCAAGGTTCTTAACTTCACCCTTGATACCTAAGCTATTGGCAATCTCAAAAACTTTTTTCCTGTAGCCAACCTTATGGACATTTCCCTTAACAGTAATTGTTATTGTTTTCATAATATCTCTATATATGTTTTATATTTATAAAACTGGTTTTCATTCAACACACACAGAGCATACTGTTTTTAGGTAATTGGTTTAAAACGTGTGGTAATTCAACGTCACTCGATTTATAAGGTTATTTTTTGTGAAAATCTGCAAAATCATTATATTATGATTTTTATTTGAAGTGGCAATAGCTGTCGATTTTACGAATCTGTGAGGAAATACTACTCTCAAAACTGGCTGGATATTGGTCTGAAAACCGATATGCTGCAAAGCACCACCCAATTTAAACCAAGTACGTTTTTAGCTTACAGGCATATAGCTTACAAAGCTTTCAAGCTTGTATTAGGCGCAAAATAGAATTCTAAACACTACTTTATGTATTAAACTTCCATATATTTAAAGTTTCCTGCCATCTTTTTCACTTACCCCGTGTAGAACCTTATAGATTTCTCTACACGAAACCGCTGGGTGAGGGTCATAGCCTCTCATCCTGCGGCCAATACTCATGTTATGGAGGGAACTAAAACATGAATGCTCATGCAGCTGCTGTTGCCATTTGACCTTTGAACTGCGTATTAATCGTCTCTCTGACAAAATCATCTATCTGAATTGACTCAAAAGCGATTTTGTCATCAAACATCCTGTCTTTCATAAGACACATTGCGATGGTTTCCAGTATTCTTCTTGCAAGGCATCCCCTGGTTTTTGCCCTGTCTACCCTTCTTGATTCAGGATCAAGGTCCTTTACTTTCATGCTCCTGTTCATGTAAATCGCTGCGAAAGTCGGGCAGTGCATTTTCGCACCCATTGCAGCCTGGTGCAGGTAATATCTCAAATATTTATTACCCTGCTTTGACATTCTTGTTCTCCCGTCAAACTTACCAGACTGGTTCCTCAAAACAATCATCCCGGCAAACCTCACAATGCTACTGATCTTCTCAAAGTTCTTTATGTCTCCGAGCTCTGAAAGTATCCCTGCAGCGAGTATAATGCCTATTCCCCGGATGGAACTAATAATTTCAATCTCTCTCCTGCAGTAATCCTTTTTCGCTTCGCTTTTTATCTCCCTATTGATTTCCAGAACTTTGCTTTTCAAAAACCGGTATTCTTCAAGGTGATATTGCATATACCTGATATATCCCTCTATGTCTTCCTTAACACCGAATGATTCTTTTGCAAGATTAATAATCTTTTCAGCAGAACCCTTTTTTGCAAACGACCGGGCTATCCTGTCCAGTTCCTTTTGAAGCTTATCGACGTCTGCTATTTCAAGATCATCCGGTGTCGGATAGTTTTCGAGTACAAAAAGCGCACTCTCGCAAAAGTTTTTATAAAAGTACTGCGTGAATTCAGGGTTGATGACAACCAGTCTTGAATGGAGTCTCAGTGCCACTCTTGTCATATCACATTTGAGTTTTTGCCGACACCTGCACAATTCCCTCATTTTCAGGTATTTTTGGTTCATCTGCTTGATATTTTTGTGCTTGCCGTCGATGAGAAACTGGCATATTCCATTTGCATCAATGGGATCTGTCTTGTTGCCATAGTCATCAATCTGCTTGTAAGCATGTGTTTTTAGCGGATTGATTAACACTACTTTGTATCCATTGCTGATGAGATATTTTTGCATGCAGATATGGTAGTTGTTTGTAGGTTCCATTCCAATTACGATATTCTTTTTTTGCGTTATGGATTCCAGTTTTTTCACCAATCTTTTTCCATCCTTTTTCGTGTTTTTCAGCGGTCCTTTTGAAAGAACCGCACCATCCTTTTTGGATATCTGGTAGTGGTGCTTCTCAAGTGCGCAGTCAATACCCACTACGAATTCCGTTTCTGTTGCTCTTTTATTTGTCATGTTTTTCCCCTCCATAACATATATAAGGATGCCTGCGTACTATTAATTATACTTGTATGGTGGGTCGCAACCAACTTGAAACTCCTGAAATAAGGAGGTTAGGTGCGCCCTACTATACCTTAATCCTATTTGATTATAGTACAAGTCTAATATAACTGTGGACTCTTTATGGGAGATACACTTCCCTAAAGGTCTAAGCTTGAAATGAGACTTGGCATCCAT
>JAFCBW010000171.1 GCA_017610525.1 Candidatus Nanohalarchaeota archaeon
ACTTTTTACCTATTAACAAACACACAGAAATAAGGAACAAATTAGGCAAAATACAAAAAACCCTAGCAAAAATCACCAAGTCCTTTCTGCTTCTTCAACGGCACACTATTTTCAACAACACCATCATCCCCCTTCTCATCATCCTTTACCTCAACATCCCCCTCTTCCTCATCAAACACAGGAACCCCATACTCCCCGTCATACCCCGGCTTCACATAAATCTCATTATTGCGCCCCCTCATAATAGCATCCACCATCTTTGGTGAAGTAACCTCCAACAACTTCTCCCGCGAAGCATCCATCAAAACCTCAAACTCAGACGAAAACCCCTTCATGATAGTATAATACTCACTCCACACCCTCTTGGACGCAAGCTGTGAAACCCCGAAAACACCCTTGATAATCTCAGAAAGCGGCAAAAGCGTACTAAAATCACACGCACCATCAGGCCGAAACCCTAAAGGCCTATCCGCAAGCTCCTCAACCCGATACAGCACCCCGACAGTAAGTGCCTTCCCACAAACCGGACAAATCCCATGATGCTTGATAGTCTCCTCAGGGCTAAAAACCACCCCGCACTTAGCATGCCCGTCAAAATGATACCTCCCGTAATCCGGCTTAACCTCAACAGTACCCGAAAGCCCCTCGCGCGTCTTAATGGCACGCCGTATATTATCATAACTCAACTCAACATCAAAAACAGTCGCCTCACGCCCCATCCTCCACGGCCAGAAACTGTGCATATCAGAAAAAGAAACAAGAGCATACTTATCAAGACAGCTGAGCCTCCAATTCATAGCAGGATCAGAACTGATGCCAGTCTCAATCGCATGAATATGCTTCGACTTATCCAAAAAACACTCCTCAATAGAATCAAACCCCGACTTACTCCCAAGCGCCCCGAAATAAGGGGTCCACACATGCGCAGGAATAACCATAAACTTAGAAGAAATCGAAAGCAGCATATCCATAAGCTCAACACTGGAGAACCCGAAAATCGGCCGCCCGTCATAATCAAGCCGCCCAATCTTAGAAAGCGCATCCGTAAACTGCGCCACGCACTCACCATCAGGCGCAAGTATTACATGATGCACGCGCCTCCCCTTCCCCCCCTGCTTATACATAAGCGAAATCTCAGTCTGCCACAAAAAAGGAAACCCCGACGAAGTCCTCAAAACCCCGTCATCACCCTCAGTAAGCTTAGAATTAATCTCCTTGATCCACTCCGGATGCGTAAAATCCCCGCATCCAAGAAGCCCAACCCCCTTAAGCCGCGCATACTTCTCAAGATTCTCAATATCGATAGCCTTACTACACGCACGACTATAGCGCGAATGAATATGCAAATCTGCAATAATTTTCATATAGTATATTAAGCATCTAACTTTTTAATTCCTTGCGCCCGATGATTTATAAATCTACAAAACAGTTATCTTTGCATGCGCGAAGAAGTAGAAAACTGGTGGAAGCATGCATTAAGAGACCTTGAAGCTGCCAGGAAAAATCAGGACATAGAAGAATACTACCTTGTTGCTTTCCTATGCCAACAGGCAGCAGAAAAAGCACTAAAGGCCCTATACATTAAAAAATTCAACAAACTGATAAAAATCCATGACATCGTTTTCCTATCAAAAAAACTTGAACTCCCTGAAGAACTAATCAACATTTGTGAAAGACTGAACCCCGTATATATGGAATCAAGATACCCCGATGCAGGACCAGTAGACGAATACACAACAGACGACACCCTCAATGACCTGAAAAATACTAAAAAGGTAATAGAATGGATCAAAAATCAACTCTAATAAAAAAACTGGAAAACTTCAAAAAAGATATTTCAGAAGATATGCAGGTAAAAAAAATGATTTTCTTCGGCTCAAGAGCCACAGGAAACTACAAAAAAGACAGCGACATAGACCTGATAATCGTCTCCCCAAAATTCAAAGGAGTTAAATTCAGGGAAAGACCAATACACCTATACAACCACTGGAACATCAATCACCCTGTAGACTTCCTCTGCTACACACCTCAGGAATTCAGAAAAAAAAGCAGCCAGACCACAATCGTGCAGGAAGCAGTCAAAAAAGGAATTGAATTGTCGTAAGTCTATAGGTCCTTTTTCTCAATCATACCCAATCTTAGAAAGCTCATGCGTAAACTGCGCCGCGCACTCACCATCCGGCGCAAGTATTACATAATGCACACGCGCACCTTTCTTCCCTCCTTATACATAAGCGAAATCTCAGTCTGCCACACCATTGCAAACAAGTGACCTAAAGCGGGACGCTTTACGGTCGCTCTAATGATCAACCTTTTACAAGGTTGTCGCCCAGCTTTTCTGAAGGCTGTTTAGCATCTAACTTTTAATTCCTTGCGCAACAGCCAAAAAAACACAATATCCATACATCTCAACAAGCGCCAAAACTCTGCAAATCACTGAAAACCCACAAAAATTACACTAAACTTCACTCAAAGGTAGTAAACAACCGAAACACTTAAATACTTCAACCCCCATTAAAGTTATAACTTAATCGTAACAATCATTACGTGTGAGGAGGCGAACAAACATGAACGTAATAGACAACATTAATCCCCTTAAAATTTACAGCAACAATAAAAAACAAATGACAGACGAAGTCACAGAAAATCTGGAAACATACGACATACCAT